>JBBSDI010000208.1:0-6813 GCA_038249585.1 Lysobacterales bacterium
CACGGTGCTGATTCCGGGTGCCCGGGTGCGCTATCTGGCCGAGATCGCCGAACAGGGCAGGGCGCTCAACATCCGCTGCGAATCGCAGGCAGCGATCGCCAGCCGGGTGCACAGCTACTTCGACACGCTGCGCGATCTCGCCGATCCGGCATTGCCGGCGCCGCTGCAGGCATACGTTGCTTCGGCCTTGCTGGGCGAATCGAGTGAATCGACCCAAGCCGCGCCCGACAAAACCCTCCTCACGCTGCGGCAACGCTACAACGCAGCCCTCGACGATCTCGCTTCCGAGTCGCTCAAGCAGTTGCGCGACTGGCCCGCACGCCTGAAAGCCGTCACCGATGAAGTCAGCGAATACGAAGTGCGCGGCAAGACCATCCACATCGAGAACTACCGCACGTCACTGTCGCACCAGAAGATCCCCAAGATCGCGCCACCGCGCTATCGCGACTGGGGCGATCTGCTGAAGTTCCTCGGCAAGGAAAACCTGCCCGGCGAGTATCCCTACACCGGTGGCGTATATCCCTACCGCCGCACTGGCGAAGACCCGATCCGCATGTTCGCCGGCGAGGGCACGCCAGAGCGCACCAACCGCCGCTTCCATTACTTGAGTCTCGGCCAGCCGGCCGTGCGCCTGTCCACCGCCTTCGACTCGGTGACGCTGTACGGCGAAGACCCGCACCAGCGGCCGGATATCTTTGGAAAGGTCGGCAACTCCGGCGTCAACGTGCCGACACTCGACGACATGAAGAAGCTCTACTCCGGCTTCGACCTGTGCGATGCCAAGACTTCGGTGTCGATGACCATCAACGGTCCGGCACCGATCATCCTCGCCATGTTCGTGAACACCGCGATCGACCAGCAGGTGGAAAAATACCTGCGCGAGGACCCCGCGCGCATGGCCCGCGCCGAGCAGGTCATCGCCGCCATCTACGCCGATCGGCCACGCCCGCAATATGCAGGCCCGCTGCCCGAAGGCAACGGTGGGCTGGGTCTGCTGCTGCTCGGTGTCAGTGGCGACGAAGTCATCGACGCGGACACCTACGCGCGTATCAAGGCACGCACGCTGAAAACCGTGCGCGGCACCGTGCAGGCCGACATCCTCAAGGAAGACCAGGCGCAGAACACCTGCATCTTCAGCACCGAGTTTGCCCTGCGCATGATGGGCGATATCCAGCAGACTTTCGTCGATCGCGGCGTGCGCAACTTCTATTCGGTCAGCATCTCCGGCTATCACATCGCCGAAGCCGGTGCGAACCCGATCAGCCAGCTCGCCTTCACCCTCAGCAACGGCTTCACCATTGTCGAGTATTACCTCGCGCGCGGAATGACGGTCGACGACTTCGCGCCGAACCTGAGCTTCTTCTTCTCCAACGGCATGGACCCCGAGTACACCGTGATCGGCCGCGTAGCGCGCCGCATCTGGGCCCGCGCGATGAAGGAGCGCTATGGCGCGGGCCCGCGCAGCCAGATGCTCAAGTACCACGTGCAGACCTCCGGCCGCTCGCTGCATGCGCAGGAAATCCAGTTCAATGACATCCGCACCACCCTGCAGGCGCTCTACGCGTTGTTCGACAACTGCAACAGCCTGCACACCAACGCCTATGACGAAGCCATCACCACGCCGACCGAAGAAAGCGTGCGCCGCGCGGTGGCCATCCAGCTGATCATCAATCGCGAGCTGGGCCTGAACTTCTGCGAAAACCCGTGGCAGGGCAGCTTCGTCGTCGAAGCTCTCACCGATCTGGTCGAAGAAGCCGTCTACAAGGAATTCGAAGCGATCAGCGAGCGCGGCGGCGTGCTGGGTGCGATGGACACCATGTACCAGCGTGGCAAGATCCAGGAAGAGAGCATGTACTACGAACACAAGAAACACGATGGCAGTCTGCCGCTGGTCGGCGTCAACATGTTCCTGCCCAAGGAACACGCCGGCGAGACCGCCACCACCATTGAGCTGATCCGCAGCACCGAAGCGGAAAAGCAGCAACAGATCCGTAACGTCGAATCCTTCCGCGCCGCCCGCAACCCCCGCGCCACCGCAACGCCCGACACCACCCCCGCACCCGCCGCCACTCCCGCACCCGACACCACCCCTGCAGGAGCGCACCCTGTGCGCGACCGCACCGCCACACCCCGCGCATTCTCAGCCGGCCCCCACGCCCCCGGCACCCTGACCCACCTCCAGCAAACCGCCCGCGCCCGCGCCAACCTCTTCGAAGCCCTTGTCGAAGCCGTCAAACACAACTCCCTCGGCCAGATCAGCCACGCCCTCTACGAGGTCGGCGGCGAATACCGGCGCAACATGTAGTCACGGCCACCTCGGCAATCCAGGTGCAGTTACCGCTCCTGGCGCGCCGCCGTTGAGGTGGCGGCAGTCCAAGGATCGATGACGATGAGGCCGGCGGCCGTGAACGCGCTCGCATCCCGAGAGGCCACAGCGAAATCCTTCGAGACAGCGATCGCGGCGATATAGCCGTCGGGCGTGGGGAAGCCTTTTCCGGCGGCACGAGCCCTTACGGCAAGATCGGCATAGCAGCGGGCCGCATTCAGATCGAAGGCGAGGATCCGGTCCGCGAACAGCGCCACCACGCCATCGAGCGTAACCGTCAGTCTGTCCTTGCGCTTGCCCTTGGGGAGCGCGCCAATGCCGAACATCAGCTCGGCGACAGTGACGCTGGAAAGATACAGCGTCTCGGCGGCCTGTTCATCGAGCCAATCGCGGACGGCCGCATTGGGTTCAGGCTTCATCGCCTCGGAGACCACATTGGTGTCGAGCAAAATCACTTGAAACGCAGCGGCTTGGCCGGCTTGCTGTCGCGCAATTGCCGTAGCGATTCGACGTCGGCGCTGGTGAGCCCGACCTTCCGACTCATCTGCGCCAGTGCAGTGCCGAGCCGCAGCCGATTCTCCGGCCGCACGGCGGCCTCCAGAATGGCGCGCATTTCCGCTTCTGCGCTACGGTTGTGCTGCGCGGCGCGAACCTTCAGGGCGCGATGCGCCTCGTCGGAGAGATTGCGAATGGTGACGGCGGCCATGAGCACAATGCCTGAGGAATCGATAGCAATGCTATCATAGTGACGAAGTTGCTATCAAATTCCAGGTCGTTCGTTTTGTGCGCGCACGGCCCGTCGAATTCGCGAGAATCCGCCATCTGGCGGTATGAGCCGGTTTAGCTTGCTGCTGCGTTGGTCTACGAATGCACAGCCGCAACCGGTAGCGCGACGCGATTGCCCGCCGTTCGTGCGCAGCCGCGCCTGCAACCGGCATCACCAGCATGCCGGCGAGCGGGTCGTCACGCCGAAGGCGCACTCGAAGAACGCCAACGACGCCGCTACATCGGTAACGTAGACCATCGCATAGTCGAATTTCATGGCGTTTCTCCACATCCTTGCCGCGGGCCAGATGGTCGCGCACCGCGGGCTGATCGTGTCGGCCCAGGTCGCGGGCGCTGTCCTCGCAGCGGGTGCGGGTTGTGCGGTGAGGGCAGTAGCGTTTGCGAGCGACAATGTCGGGGCATGCGATGGCGGGGTGCGCCGCTGACGACCAGGGCAGCACGGACAGTTGGGGCAAGCAGGCTTGCCCCCGACTGCATCCATCATGGAAGCTGGTCGGCCAGGGTAGTGCAGTGCACAATCGCGGCCGGCGCACTGCACGCATCGCGCACTGCACGCGACTTGCCACCATCGAGGGAGAACTGCCATCCACTGCATTCCGCTGGCCACCGCACTGATGATCCTGCTCGCGACCAGCGCGCGGGCGCAAACCGATGACGAGGCAGCAGACAGCGTCACCGTGGAGCGTGCGGATGACGAGCCCACCGCGCGACTGCCCACGGTCGAGGTGCTCGGTCGTCGACAGAATCTGGTCGGCGAGGCGATCTCGGCTTCGCAGGGCGAGATCGGGCCCGAGCAGTTGCGCGATCGGCCACGATTGCGCACCGGCGATCTGGTGGAGTTCGTGCCGGGCATGGTCGCTACCCAGCATTCGGGATCGGGCAAAGCCAACCAGTACTTCCTGCGCGGCTTCAATCTCGACCACGGCACCGACTTCGCCACCTTCGTCGATGGCATGCCGGTGAACATGCGCACCCACGGTCACGGCCATGGTTACTCCGACCTGAACTTCGTGATCCCTGAACTGGTCGAGTCGCTGAGCTACCGCAAGGGCCCTTATTATGCCGACGTCGGCGATTTCGGTTCTGCCGGCAGCGCTGCATTTCGTCTGGCCGAGCGCCTGCCCGCGCGCTTGGTCGAGCTGGGTCTGGGCGCCAATGGCTACGGCCGCATCGTGTCGGTGGGTAGCGTCGAGGGGGGCGACGCAACGCTGACCTTCGGTCTCGAAAGCGAGCGCTACGACGGTCCGTGGACCGACGTTGCCGAGGCTGTGCGCAAGAACAACCTGGCGCTGAAGCTCAGCGCCCCGGTGGGTCCGGGTCGCGGGCATTTGCTGTTGCTTGCCTACGACAACCAGTGGAACTCGCCCGACCAGATTCCGCAGCGCGCGATAGACGCCGGCTTGATCGATGCGCTCGGTTCGATCGACGACCAGCTGGGTGGCGACTCGACGCGCGAGTCGCTGTCGGGTGGCTGGGCTGGCCCGCTGGCGGGCGGCGAGTTCACGACATCCGCGTATGTCATCGACTACACGCTCGACCTGTGGTCGAACTTCACCTACGAACTCGACGATCCGCTGCGCGGCGATCAGTTTCAGCAGTTCGATAGGCGCCGCGTGCAGGGCGCAGCTGCGACCCAGCAGTGGCAGGACACCCGCTGGCAGGCGCGCGTGGGCGTCGATGGCCGGCGCGACGATATCGAGCGGGTCGGCCTGTGTCGAACCGCGGCGCGCGCGTGCACAACGCCGGTGCGCGACGACGAGGTGCTGCAAGCCAGCCTTTCGCTATGGACCGACGGCGAATGGCGCTTCAGCGAGCGGCTGCGCGCCTATGCCGGCGTGCGCTACGACAGCTTGGACTTCGATGTTGCCGCGCTGCAGCCGGAAAACTCGGGCAGCGCCGATGCCGACCGGACTTCGGCCAAAGGCAGTCTGATCCTGACCGTCGCTGATCCCGTGGAGCTGTATGTGTCCTGGGGCGAAGGTCTGCATTCCAACGACGCACGCGGCACCACCATCCGTATCGACCCGATCAGCGGCGAGCCCGCGCAGCGCGTCGATGCACTGGTAGGCTCGGTGGGCAGCGAGCTCGGCGCGCGCCTGTTCCTCGGCGACCGGCTGCACGGCACGTTGGCGCTGTGGCAGCTCGATCTGGACTCCGAGTTGCTGTTCGTCGGCGATGCGGGGAACACCGAGGCAACCGGTCCGAGCGAGCGGCGCGGTGTGGAGCTCGGCCTGTATTGGTTCGGCAGCGAACGCTGGGGTGGCGAGTTGGAGATCGAGTACACGCGCGCACGCTTCGGCGATACGGATCCTGCCGGCGATCGAATCCCGGGCGCGATTCCGCTGGTGGTCAGTGGCGGCATCAACTGGAATCTCGACGGTGGCTGGTTCGCCACCGCGCGGGTGCGCCATTTCGGTGCCTACCCGCTGATCGAGGACAACAGCGTGCGCTCGGACGGATCGACCACGGTGAACCTGCGCGCCGGCCGCCGCTGGGGTCGCTGGACGCTGACGCTGGATCTGCTCAACGCGCTGGATTCCGACGATCACGACATCGATTACTTCTACGCGTCGCGGCTGCCGGGCGAACCGGCGGAAGGAATCGAGGACATCCACTTCCATCCGTTCGAGCCGCGCGCGCTGCGCGCAGCACTGAGTTATCGCTTTTGAGCGAGGTCGCAACGACCGGCGCAGGCGGCGCGCTGCGATGGCCGGAGCCGAGGCAGCGTCGAACCGTGCCGGCATCGCCCTCGCCAGCCGGCATTCAGGTTCTGCGCGGTGTTCACCAACACAGGACGGTTGCCATGTCGCGCATCGTGGAGCGTGATCAACCAGCGCGTGCAGGTGTACGACATCGCTATTCGCCATAATGATCCCGCAATGGCCACTCGATCGCGGTCGGTAGCAAATCGGTGGGTCCCGGTCGGCGTCGCGATCGGGGTCGTCGCGCTGGCCGCTTTCGTGCTGTATCCGGGCTGGTATTCGTTCGATTCCGCCGCGCTGCTGTTGCAGGCGCGCACCGGCGAGTACACCGGTTTGCAGCCGCCGCTGATGGCGCTGACCTGGGCGCAACTGCTCGCGCTGGGCGCGCCGCCGGGTGCGTTGCTTGTGCTTCATCTGATGCTCGCCTGCGCGGGTTTGTGTCTGCTCGCCCGGTCAGCGGCCGCGCCAATGGCTCCGCTGCTGCCACTGCTGTTGCTGTGGCCGCCGTTCCTGGTGCTGTTCGGGCATCTGTGGACGGATGTTGCGCTGGCTGCCGCTCTGGTACTGGCGGCCGGTTTGCTGGCGCTCGCGCGCACCCAGCCGCGAGCAGCGTGGATTGCACTGTTGCCACTGGCCTACGCGGTCGGCGTGCGCCACAACGCGGTTGCCGCCGCATTGCCGCTGCTGATGCTGGTGTTCGTCCGCTTACCGCGTTGGCGGGGCACGGCTGCAGCGGCCGCACTGATGGCTGCTGTCGCGGGCTTCGTTCTGTACGCTTCAGCAGCCGGGCTGACCCGGTTGGTCGTCGCCGAGCCGAGACCCGCGTGGACGCCGACCGCGATCTGGGACCTGTCCGCCGTTTCCGTGGCCAGCGGGCAGATACTTCTGCCGGCGGCTATGCACGGGCCTGGGCTGTCAGTGGATGAATTGCGTCGCCTTACCAACCCCGATGCCTCGTTGAACCTGCTCGTCGGCAGCAGCAGCGGCATCAATTCGGGC
>JBBSDI010000209.1:0-6777 GCA_038249585.1 Lysobacterales bacterium
ATCCTCACTTTGCACTTCGTAGGTGTCGTCGAAACCGGCCAGCCCGGTCTGCACTTCGCGGCCGATCCCGGCTCGGCGAAGCAGTCGCGACAGCATGCTTTCACGGCCGATCCGAAACTCGATGCCGGTGGGTATGCGCACAGCCACGCGCAGGCGGATCTGATCCTTGGTCTTGGTTTCGTGGACGCTGTGCGGCACCGGTTTGCCGCAATACCGGGCTTGCCGCGATTCGCCATCCCAGTCCCAGCTTTTCTCGCGTGAGCGCGTCAGGACATACGCTGCTGCGCCGCCGATACCGACCCAGATCCACATTCTCGGTCTCCCGCCGGCCCGCGCAGATTCTTGCACAACATAGGGGCCAAGGAGCGGTCCGCCACACCGGGCGAGGCACGGAAACGTACCCGGAATGATGCCGCTCCCGATCATTGCGATCGTAGTGCGACTTCGACGACAGCGCTCAAGGTGATCCGGAGAGCGGCGGGTCGGGGCGACCCAGCCTACAATCCTCGCCGAAATTCTTCTGGCAGCCCTCAAGCGCTGGGAAGTGGGATGGGGCAATCAAGGCGAGTGCCTAAAGTGATTCCGCGAAAAGCCGACGTTGATAGCTGTGGCGCGCGCGCCCGGTGTCGCTTCACCTGCATGGCCGAGCGGCGAATGTCTTTCAGGTTTGACTGCCTACGTTTGAATGAGACACCTGTTCACACGCGGTGCGAGCGCAGGCGGTGAAGAACCGCAGCATATGCGCCGAGGCGTCGGGGCCACTCGGATCGGTGTAGCTGCCGGCCGGATCGCCGCCGGACCACGCGTGTGCGGCTCCGTGGGTGACCCAGTGCTCGGCGTTGACCCGGTCGCCATGCACATGCAGCGTTCGGGTATAGCGGCGTCCACCCTCGGCAACACCGCGCTCGATCGTCGTGGTGCATTGCGCGCCATCGCCACCGTCGATCGCGCCGAGGCTCTGGGAGATCGCGCCCTCGCCGTTGCGCGGATGCACCGTGGTGTCGCCATCGCCGTGGAAGACGATAGCCGGAACCCGCTTGGCTGCGAGCCCGACAGCGCGGCGAGGTCGGCTGGATTTTCCGGTCCGCATGGCGGCGAACGCGGACGGCACGTCGCTGGCCAATCCGATCGGCAGCCCCGAGTGCACCCCGATTGCGGCGTAGATATCCGGATGCGTGTTCGCGAGCACTGCCGCCATGGCGCCGCCGGCGGAAAGACCGGCGACGTAGACGCGGCGTTCGTCGAGGCCGTGCTGCGCGAGGAGGTGGCAGGTCAGTGCGGCGAGCATGGCCGGTTCGCCGAGCCCGCGCTGCTGGTCGCTGCCACGAAACCAGTTCCAGCAACGGTTCCGGTTGCGCGTTGCCGATTGCTGCGGATAGGCCACGACATAACCGTGCGCGCGGGCGAGCAGGTTCATGCGGGTGCCAAGCGCGAAGTCCTCCGGCGATTGCGCGCATCCATGCAGCATCAGCAACAGCGGCGCTCGAGTGCCTTGCAGTCGAGCGGGGATGTAGAGCAGGTAGTCCAGGTCGCCGACACTGCAAGTGAAATGTTCCCGCCGACATGGGCTGTCGGTTGCGTCAGCGTGATTTCTGCGCAGGACCGAGGTGGGCTGGTCGCCGGCGACAACGCGAAACTCGCCCTCGACACAACTCGCCGCTTCGGCCGCAAACGGCGCGTCGCGGCGACGCGACGCAATGGGCACCTCACGCGCGCACTTTTCCGCGGCGCTGCCTTGCGCGACGCGCTGCTGCAGCACCCGGGTAGCGGCGCGCAGGTCACCGCTGCGCATCAGGCGCATGGCCTCCTGCATGGTGTCGCTCATGGCGCGCATTGACGGGTTGCCTTCAGTGGATGCGGCCGGCCAGCGCGCGTTTGACCGCCGCGCTGGCCTGCAGGACACCGAGTACCACGATCGATTCGATCGTCTCTTCGGCGAGTTCGGGCGACACATCCGGTGCGATCCGGACCAGTCCCAAGGCGTGGATGCGCAGCCGCTGGCCGGCCTCGCGGGCCGCTTCGAGGTCGCGTCGGGAATAGTCCTGCAGCCCAAGCACCAGGGTGCGGCGGGCCACCGTCTGGCGCAGCGCCTCGGCGTGCACCGTGAACTGGTTGCGGATCGCGGTACGGATGAAGTCGGTGCGGTTGGAGTAGAAACCCTCCTGCACCAGCAGGTCGATCTGTCCGAGGTCAACGACGCCCAGATTGATCGTCATCTTCTCGCTTTCGACGAGGGGTCGGGTGCGGGTTTGGGACATCGATGATCCAATCGGGAATCCTCTGACCATCCTAGCACCATCCATATGGATGGTGGGCAGTTCGCTTCACTCCCCATGCGTCGGACCGTCCAGCGCGGGTATCGTTGCGGGATGCATGCTTTACCGCGCTGCCCACTTTTTCAGGGCCTCTCGCCCCGACCTGCCATCAGGGTCACCGCGACAGAGGTCCATGCGATCCGAACAGCGCAGGGTCGGGACGAGCCGCCCTGCGAACCTTGGCGGCATCCGAGCATTGCCGCGCCACCTCGCCTGTGCAGGGCAGGTCGCCCCGACTTGCGATCACGGTCGCCACGACATGGATCAAGGCGACTCCGAAAAGGGGTCGGAGAAGCCGTCCCCGAAGACTCGCTTGAGACGGGCTCGACTGCCTCCGTCCCCTTTACCGACAGTTTCGAAAGCCCGTAGCCATCGGGTCACGGGCGACGGCCCGCGCTCGGTGCGAAGATCAGCGCAATCCGGGCCCGATCATCGCGCCGGGCTGCCGCTCAGTCGTCGGCTTCGATCCATGCGCGTGAGCGCTGCAAGGCCCGCTGCCAGCCTCTGCAAGCCTTGTCGCGAACCGCGGCGTCCATGGCCGGATCGAAGCGCCGCTCGACCTGGCACACACTGGCGATCTGCGCGGTGTCCGTCCACACACCGACAGCCAGACCGGCAAGGAACGCAGCGCCCATGGCGGTGGTTTCGGCCACCGCGGGGCGCTCCACGGCAACGGCAAGAATGTCGGCCTGGAACTGCATGAGAAAGTCGTTGGCCACCACGCCGCCGTCGACCTTGAGCAAGCGCAGCCGGATGCCGGAATCCTCTTGCATCGCAGCCAGCACATCGCGCACTTGAAATCCGATCGACTCCAGGGTGGCGCGAATGACATGGTTGCGATTGGCCCCACGGGTCAGGCCCACGATGGCGCCGCGGGCGTACATGTCCCAGTGCGGCGCACCCAGTCCGACGAATGCCGGCACCACGTAGACGCCCAGGCTATCCGGCACGGCGCGGGCCAGCGCATCGGACTGCGCGACCTCGTCGATGAGCTTCATCTCATCGCGCAGCCACTGCAGTGCCGCGCCGGCCACGAAGATGCTGCCTTCGAGCGCATAGTCGATCCGCCCATCGATGCCCCAGGCGATCGTGGTCAGCAGCCCGTGCTTCGAGGGCACGCGCTGGCTGCCGGTGTTCATCAGCATGAAACAGCCGGTGCCATAGGTGCTCTTGACCATACCGGCGCTGAAGCAGGCCTGGCCGAACAACGCGGCCTGCTGGTCGCCAGCGCAGCCGGCAATCGGGATCAGCGCTGCGCCAAAGGTGTGCACGTCGGTGTGACCGTAGACGCTGCTCGACGGCCGCACCTGCGGCAGCATGCACGCAGGGATATCCAGTGCATCGAGCAGTGTCTGATCCCAGACCAGATCGCGGATGTTGAACAGCATCGTGCGCGAGGCATTGGAGTAGTCGGTGACGTGCACCTTGCCGCGGGTGAGGTTCCAGATCAGCCAGCTGTCGACCGTGCCGAACAAAAGTTCGCCGCGGCGCGCACGCTCGCGCGCGCCGGCGACGTTGTCGAGTATCCACTTCAGCTTGGTGGCGGAGAAATACGCATCGATCACCAGACCGGTGTTGTCGCGGATGTAGGGTTCCCAGCCGGCGCTCACGAGTTCAGCGCAGATCCTTGCGCTGCGCCGGCATTGCCACACGATCGCGTTGCAGATCGGCCGGCCGCTGTCGCGCTCCCACACGATGGTGGTCTCGCGTTGATTGGCAATGCCGATCGCGGCGATCTGATCGGCGCGCACACCGGCTTTCTCCAGCACCTCGTGCGCCACGCCGCTCTGGCTGCCCCAGATTTCCATCGGATCGTGCTCGACCCAACCCGGGTGCGGAAAGATCTGTGCGAACTGCTTCTGTGCCACCGCGACCGCGTGCCCGGTGCTGTCGAACAGTATCGCGCGCGAACTGGTGGTTCCCTGATCCAGCGCCAGCACGAATGGCTTTAGCATCATGCGTCCTCAGGCATTGGTCGTGGTCGTCAGCGCGCGGCGCCAGCGTGTTCGCGAAAGTACTCCGCGTACTTCTCGCGCGCCTGATCCTCGAACAGGATCTCGCAGGCCTCCATCAGGCCGCGCGCGCTGCGGATGTCTTCGCGGCACACCACCAGCGCGATCTTCGAACGGCGGCGCAGGAAATCCTCGAGCTTGGTGATCATCTCCTGCTGCTTGGCCAGACGGATCTCGCAGCGGATGTAGTCGGTGCCCTCGATCAGCACTTGGGCCTGGCGCGGATCCTCGCGAATGTCGGCCAGCAGCTCGAACGCCTGCTGATCGTAGCGTCGCCACAGCCGACTGCTGAGGCTTTCAGTCGAGCTCGGCGAGGTATAGCTGTCGAGGTTCATCAAGCGCGCCTGATGCAGATACTCTTCGCGCACGCTCGGGTGCGGTTCGCCGTACCACTTGTAGTCGGCGTGGGGCAGTGTCACGCCCAGTGCGCGCACGTGCTCGCAGATCTCGTCACCGACATTGATGCAGTCGGTCAGCTTGCCACCGAACACGCTCATATGGGCGGTATCGCGATTGAGGTCGATATGGTGTTTGCGCGACATCTGCAGCCAGTCGCGTCCGCCGGCGCCGGACTCGCCGGTTCTGACCACCAGCGGGCGCACACCGCAACGTTCGGCGATGATGTCTGCTTTGGTCAGCGGCTGGCGCAGCGTCAGGCGCTTGTTGATGTTGTCGAGCACGAACTGGCGGTCTTCGTCGGTGACTGCGGTGAACGCCGAATCGACCCGCGTATCGGTGGTGCCCACGCAGGTGCGCATTCCCATCGGGATGGCGAAGAACAAACGCCCGTCGTCGGCGAAGAAGGTCAGGATGCGGTGGTTGGGCGTGATCTGCGGAACCACCAGATGGATGCCTTTGGAGAACAGGTGCCGATGTTCGGTGCGCTCGCCAGTCAGGCGGTTGTGATCGTCCACCAACGGGCCAGCTGCGTTGATCAGCACCCGCGAGCGAATCTGCAGTGGGCGACCGGAGATTACGTCGCGCGCGTCGGTGATCCAGCAGCCATCGACCCGGCGCGCGCCCAGTGACTCGACATAGTTGGCCGCGATGCAGCCGCGATCCATCGCGGAGCGCACGAACTGGAACACGAAACGCGCGTCGTTGTCGTGCAGATAGGCGTCCGAATACTCGAAACCTCCGTAGAAGCGTTCGGTCGCGACCACCGGTTCCTCGCGATTGACGGTGCGCTTGGACAGCCAGCGCGGCGCTTTGGTGAAAGCGTTGCCGAACATCCAGTAGACCCAGGTGCCCGCCCAGACCAGCAGCGGGTGGAAGCGAAAGCCGCGGTCGACGGTGGAATAGAAGCGGATTTCCTCCACCCGCGAGGGATAGTTCGCCAGCAGCCGATTGCGGCTGTTGCACAGATCCCTGACCAGCCCGAACTCGCGACTCTCCATGTACTTGATGCCGCCCCAGGCCAGATTGCTCGACTGCTGGCTGGTCAATCCGGCGAAATCGCGTTGCTCGATGAGCGCGACGCTGGCCCCTTTGCCCGACAGCGCTGCGGCCGCGACCGCGCCGTTGATCCCACCGCCGATCACCAGCGCATCGAAAGTCCGGTCGGCCAGCTTCCCGATGTTGCTGTCGCGTAGTTTCATCGGCGCTCCGCCCCAGCGCGGGAATCATGGGCAGCGGCCATTCTAGCGCCGCAGAAAAGGGGACGGAGGGAGTTAATTGGCGCGGCCCACGGGAGTTGGGCGTCGTGGGAGTACGGCAGACCGGGACCGGCAGACCGAGCAG
This sequence comes from Lysobacterales bacterium, assembly GCA_038249585.1. Lineage (GTDB taxonomy): Bacteria > Pseudomonadota > Gammaproteobacteria > Xanthomonadales > Ahniellaceae > UBA4656. Next base: position 6,068 of record JBBSDI010000209.1, read on the forward strand.
ACCGGGACAGGCGAGCAGACCGGGACAGGCACAGCAGACCGGGACCAGCAGACCGGACCAGCAGACCGGGACAGCAGACCGGGACGGACCAGCAGACCGGGACAGGCACTGAAAGGCACAGCAGACCGGGCAGCAGACCGGGACAGGCACAGCAGACCGCAGGCAGCAGACCGGGACAGGCACAGCAGACCGCAGCAGACCGGGACAGGCACAGCAGACCGGGACAGGCACAGCAGAGGCGCGGCGAGCAGACCGGGGAGCAGACCGGGACAGGCACGGGAGCAGACCGGGCACGGGAGCAGACCGGGACAGGCACAGCAGACCGAGGGCACAGCAGACCGGGACAGGCACAGCAGACCGAGAGGCAGACCGGGACAGGCACGAGAGGCAGACCGGGCACAGCAGACCGGGACAGGCACTTCAAGGAGGGAAGAGGTAGACCGGGACAGGCACGGTAGACCGAGACAGGCACTGCAACCTGCCAGAATCATGCCGTCTGTCCCGATCGTTCGCGATCGTTCGCGATCGTTCGCCGTCAATCGTTCGTCGATCGTTCGGCACGATCGTTTGGATCGATCGCCCCGGCGGCGGCCGAGCCTTGCAAGCCGCCGAAGGGTCAAACCCTTCGTGGCTTCGAATCCCACTTTCTCCGCGACGCCGTCAACCCAGAACGGCTGGCGCACGAACATCTGGAGTTGTCCGCCTTCTTC
>JBBSDI010000210.1:0-6757 GCA_038249585.1 Lysobacterales bacterium
ACCGCAACTGCGGTGGCGCTGACCGAATGCGTGCTGCTTCCAGTGGCGCGCGATCAACTGCATGAGCGGATCGATAGTGCCGATCCCGTGGTGCGTGCGCTGCTGCGCGCGCAGCTGGCGCGCTATCGATCGGCGCTGAACACCTTGCAAGGCAACCGCCGGGTGGCGCCCGCCGCGATGAACGATGCGTCGGCCGTACGCGCGAGCCTCGGCGACGCAGGCGCGATCGACAAGATCCGCCTCGAGACCCAACTGCGCGAGGCGCTTGAGCAGCACGTGCTGCAGGTGCGCTACCAACCGATCCACGACCTGCGCTGTGAGCGAGTCGCAGGCTACGAGGCACTGATCCGTTGGGACCATCCGCAGCGCGGACCGGTGTCGCCGGCCGAGTTCATCCGCCTCGCCGAAGAGACCTCGCTGATCGTTCCAGTCGGCCGCTATGTACTGACCGAAGTATTCGCCGTGCTCGCGCGCCTGCAGCGCAGCGGCGTCGATCCACTGCCATTCATCGCCGTCAACGTGTCCTCGCGCCAATTGGCCGAGGAAGATGTGGTGGCGGCCGTGCAATCGATCGCCGATGCCGCCGGGGTGCCGGTCGCTGCGGTCAAGATCGAGATCACCGAGAGCCTGACCCTCGATATCGACGGGGTTGCGGGCCTGATCGCGCGCGCCCATGCCTGCGGGGTGAGGGTCGCGCTCGACGATTTCGGCACCGGGTTTTCGAATCTCGGGCATCTGCACAAGCTGGCCTTCGATACGGTCAAGCTCGATCAGGGATTCGTGCGCCAGATGCTGCAGTCGCCGCGCTGCTACGCGATCGTGCAGGCGATCGTGGCCATGATCGCGGCGCTGGATGCGGACATGGTCGCCGAGGGCGTGGAGACCGCCGAGCAACTCGCTGCCCTGCGCGGGATGGGTTGCCGCTATGCACAGGGCTGGCTGATCGGGCGCCCGCAAACGGCCGATGATCTGATCGCCGGCATAAACGCCGCGCCGTAGTCCGCAGCGCGCCGTATCCGCAAGTGGCGCGCTGCGGACTACGGCGCCATGCGGCATCGGTCAGGGCGCAGCACAGCGCTGCATCAAGTCGTCGAGCTTGCCTTGCGTCACCGCGTCGATCGTGCGCGACCCCAAAACCCGCACCGCCTCGGCCGCATGCCCACGCGCGGCAGCAGCATCGCCGATGCTGCACAGTGCCGATGCGAGGCTGACCTGGGCATAGCCGATGTACGCATGGTCAGGGCGCAGGGTGGCCTTGCGCACGCGCAGCACGTCGCGCAGCAGTGGCAGCGCGGTCGCATGATCGCCACTCGCCTCGGCGATCGTCGCCAGTACCTGCGCGCTGACGGCGCACTGCGCGTGGTCTGCCGACAGCACACGCCGGCACATCGCCAGTGCCCGCTCGCCGGACTCCCGCGCACTCGCGGACTTGCCGTTGCGCAATCGGGCCAGTGCCTGATTGGTCAACGCGTACGACAGCCGCGCATGTTCGCCGCCGTAAACGCGGCTCAACCCCGCAACCGCAGCATCGGCAGCGCGTTCGGCATCTGCGTGGCGGTCGACGCCCAGCAGCAGGTAAGCGCGATAGGCATCCAGGGCTGCGACCCGCGCATGCTCGGCGCCGAGCGCGGCAGCCAGTGCCGTCCGCGCACGCTCGGCATCCGCAAGCGCCGTCGCGAAATCGCCGCGCTGCTCGGCCACGTAGGCGAGCGTGAGGTGCGCCATGGCGGCCAACTCATCGCCGTCGCGGCCCGCAGCGGCCGTACGCAGCAGCTCCTGTGCCGAGCCCAGCGCCAGATCGAGGTCGCCCTTGAGCTGGGCGGCATTGGCGCGCGCGGCGAGCAGGCGCGTGCGGGCTTCATCGAGATCGGTGTTTGCCGCGATGGCGTCCAGTGCTGTGCTGCTGACCTCGACGGCCGCATCGTAGTCGCCGCGCCCAGTCAGCGCCTGCGCCAGCAGCGCCTGCCGCGTCGCCCACTCGCGTGTGCCTGGATTCGGATCGCTGGCCAGGCTGTCGCGGGCCAGGCGCTCGGCACTCGCGTAGTCGCCGAGCGACTGATTGACCTCGGCCAGCGTCGCCAGAACCGCCGCACGCACGTCCGGAATGTCGCCGAGCTGATCGGCCAGTGCCGCTTCACCGCGCTGGACCAGCCCGCGCGCGGCGTCGACTGCGACCCGATTAGCGGCCGGATCGACATCGCGGAACATGCGCACGAGGAATCCGCTCACCGCCTCCGCACGCGCAGCGGCTGCACGCGCCTGGTCGCGCTGATCGGCAAGGCGCACGGCAAACGCGGCCGTAAGGCCGAGCATTGCGAGCAGCGACAGGGCACTGACGATGCTGAGTGCGGGATTGCGGCGGACGAAGCAGCGCGCCTGGTAGGCAAAGCCGATGCGATAGGCCCGTACCGGGCGCCGTGCCAGCCATGCCGACGCATCATCGGCCAATGCAGCGACGCTTTCATGGCGTTGGTCGGCGCTATGGCGGGTCGCGCGGGAGACAATGGCGCGCAGTTCGGGCGGAACTTCCTCGGGCCAGACGAATGTACGGTCCTGGCCACGCAGTCCGAGCGCCCCAGCTTCGTCGGCTGCCACTGCGTGCGTCGTCGCGCCGAGCAGTTCGCCGAGCAAAAGTCCGAGTTGATACACATCCGATGCGATACCGGCGGCGAGGCCCGCGCGCTGCTCGGGACTGGCAACCGCGGGCGTGTGGCCGGTCGCCATTCCGCTGTCGCGGCTGCCGGTCAGCCGCGCCACGCCGAAATCCAGCAAGTGCGCCATGCCCTCGGCATCAACCAGGATGTTCGATGACTTGATGTCGCAGTGCACCAGCGCGCGGGCATGCGCAAAGCGCAGTGCGGCCGCGACTTGCAGCAGCAGTTGCACGCGGTGGCGCAGATCCGTGCCATGCGATCGGCACCAGTCGAGCATTGCATCGCCATCGATCCATTGCATCGCAAACCACAGCTGGCCATCGACGGTCTCGCCGCCATCGATCAGCCGCGCGATGTTCGGGTGCGAAAGATCCGCGAGGATCTGCCGTTCACCCCGAAACAGCTCGCGGGTCGCCGGTGAGGCCGCCAGCGCGAGGATCCACTTCAGGGCCACCTGCTGGTTGAACTGGCCGTCGGCGCGTTCGGCCAGGAACACCACCGCCATGCCGCCGCGGCCGACCTCGCGCACGATCCGGTACGGCCCGAGCGTATCGCCGGGCTGTGGCGCGTGGGCACTTGCGATCGCGTCGAGCGCAGCGCCACCAACGCGCCCGGCAAGCGCGCCGCCGGTTCGCAGCAGATCGTCGAAGCGGGTCATGGTCGACGTATTGTCCGCGCTCGACCGGCGCAAGACCAGCGCTGCCCCACCCGCGAGAATCCGTTTCGGGTTGCTGGCACCGCACGCACAGGCGACAATTCACGCCCGCGTGCGTTCAGCAACCGCTGCGACGCCGCAGCCCCCGCCTACCGGAAACACATTCAATGCCGACCCGCCGCGAACTGGCCAATGCGATCCGCGCTTTGGCGATGGACGCCGTGCAGCAGGCCAATTCCGGCCATCCGGGCATGCCGATGGGCATGGCCGACATTGCCGAAGTGCTGTGGAACGATTTCCTGCGTCACCACCCGGCCAACCCACGCTGGGTCAATCGCGATCGATTCGTATTGTCCAACGGCCATGGCTCGATGCTGCTGTATGCGCTGCTGCACCTGAGCGGCTACGACTTCCCGCTCGATCAGATAAAGCGCTTCCGCCAGTTGCACTCCAAGACCGCCGGCCATCCCGAGGCCAGCGAGTTTCCCGGCATCGAGACCACCACCGGTCCGCTCGGGCAGGGTCTGGCCAATGCGGTCGGCATGGCGCTGGCCGAGAAGGTGCTCGCGCAGCGATTCAACCAGCCCGGCTTCGACATTGTCGATCATTTCACCTATGTCTTTCTCGGCGACGGCTGCCTCATGGAGGGCATCTCGCACGAGGTCTGCTCGCTGGCCGGCACGTTCAAACTCGGCAAACTGGTTGCGATCTGGGACGACAACCGGATCAGCATCGACGGTCGCACGCCCGGCTGGTTCACCGACGATACCGCTGCGCGCTTCGAGGCATATGGATGGGAAGTCATCCGCGAGGTCGATGGACACAACTCCGAGGCGATCAAGGCCGCGCTGGTGTCGGCCGCCATCGATCCCGACAAGCCGACCCTGATCTGCTGCAAGACCCTGATCGGCTACGGTGCGCCGCACAAGCAGGACACCGAGGCCGCGCACGGCGCGCCGCTGGGCAACGACGAGATCGCCGCCGCACGCGAGCGGCTGGGCTGGCCGCACGCGCCGTTCGTGGTGCCCGAGGATCACTATGCGGGATGGAATGCCGCTGCGCGGGGCAGCGCATGGGAATCCGAGTGGGACACGTTGTTCGCCCGTTATCGTACGCAGTTTCCCGTACTCGCAGCCGAGTTCGAGCGACGCATGCGTGGCGAGTTGCCCGCTGCCTTCGCACAGGCGGCGCGGGCGTGGATCGACACCCTGCAGGCGCAAGGACCGGTGGTGGCGTCACGCAAGGCATCGCAGATGGCGCTGGATGCTTACGGTCCGCTGCTGCCGGAACTGATCGGCGGTTCGGCCGATCTGGCGCACTCCAATCTCACCCTGTGGAAGGGATCCAAGGACATCAACGCCGGCACCGCGCACGGCAACTACATCCATTTCGGCGTGCGCGAATTCGGCATGAGCGCGATCAGCAACGGCATCGCGCTGCATGGTGGCTTCGTGCCCTACGATGCGACCTTTCTGGTGTTCTCCGACTATGCGCGCAACGCCGTGCGCATGAGTGCGCTGATCCCGGCACACGCGATCCACGTCTACACCCACGATTCGATCGGGCTTGGCGAGGATGGTCCTACACACCAGCCGGTCGAGCATCTGGCCAGCCTGCGCTACATCCCCAACAACCGCGTGTGGCGGCCCTGCGATGCGGTGGAATCGGCCGTCGCATGGAAGCTGGCGATCGAGCGCAAGGACGGGCCCACCTGCCTGATATTCTCGCGCCAGAATCTGGCCCACCAGATCCGCAGCGCAGCGCAGGTCGATGCGATCGCGCGTGGCGGGTACGTGCTGCTCGACAGCGCCGATGCGCAGGTGCAAGTGCTGCTGTTGGCAACCGGCTCCGAAGTCGAACTGGCGATGCAGGCCGGCCGCCACCTGCAGCAGCAGGGCATCGCGGCGCGTGTGGTGTCGATGCCTTGCGCGGAAGCCTTCGATGCGCAACCGCTGGAGTATCGCGAGGGCGTTCTGCCCTCATGGTGCCGCGTGCGGGTTGCGGTCGAGGCCGGCGTGACCGACTACTGGCGCAAGTACGTCGGTCTCGACGGCGCGGTGATCGGCATCGACACGTTCGGTGCCTCAGCGCCCGCCGATCGCCTGTATGCGCACTTCGGCATTACCGCCGAGCGCGTGCTCGACGCGGCGCGCTTGCAGCTTGGCGCTCGCGCCTGAGCGCGATCCGCTGCGCGCGCTCAACCCTGGGCCGGCATCGGGACCGCGCCAAAATAGCGTACGAATTCTGCGTGCACGTCGGCGTGGTGCTCGAGCAGCACGTCGGGTGCGCTGAAGTAGTACTCGCAGGCGACGGCGAAGAATTCGTCCGGCGATTCGGCGGCGTAGGGGTCGAGCACGGTGTCCTCACCGCGTTCGACCTGCTCGCCGAGTCGATCGAAGCTGCGCTGCATTACCTCGCGCCAGCGACGGCGCTGGCTCGCGTCGGCGATCGGCGGGATGCCGTCGCAGGCGCCATCGGCCATGTCGATCTTGTGCGCAATCTCGTGAATGACCACGTTGAAGCCTTCGAAAGGCTGCCGCAGGTCGGCTTCGATATCGGCCCATGACAGGATGATCGGGCCGCGTTCCCACGCTTCACCGGCCAACTCGTCGTTCCACTCGGTGACCACCTCGGAATCGGAGTCGTGGTGGGTTCGCTGCACGCGGAACTGGCCCGGGTAGAGAATCACCTCGTGCCAATGCCCGAGCGCTTCGAATGGCAGATGCAGCAGCGGCAGGCAAGCTTGCGTGGCCACCAGCAGACGCATCTGCGAGCTCAGCTCGAGCGCGTGGGTGGTGGCGAAATCGCGCCGCGAGATGAACATCGCCACCAGCGCGCGCAGGCGCTGCAGCTCGTCGTCGCGGCGCGCATCGAGCAGACGCAGGGACTGCCGCAGCATGCGCCAGTCATCGTCGGCGATGCTCGGCGCCGAGACTGCGAGTCGGCGCGACAGCCAGCCAAACATGCTCTGCTACCGCGCCGCAGTGCGGCGGCTCAGGGACTGTGCAGCAGGCCGGGGAGCATCTCGCGCCAGCCGCGCTCGCGCCGTACCGGCGCGGTCTGTCCCGCATTGCCCGCTGGCAGTGATGCATCTGCAGGCGTTGCGCCCAACGCGCCCTGCGCCGATGCGCCCTGATCGGATGGATTGACAGGGTCTGCCGCGACGACTGGCGCTTGCGGGCTTACGACTGCGGGGGGCGTCTGCGGGGCGGGTGCTTTCGCGCGCAGGCTCGGCGTTGCCGGCAGCTCGAACTTCGGCAGCACCCGCGAAAGATCCACCGCCAGTGCCGATGCGGCAAACAACAGTGCCACCAGTGCCAGTGCCGCAAGAATCGCATCGCGCATCTGCTCGTCCTCCAAGACGTCCCCGCGCGCCCCAGCAGGGCGCGCGGGGCTCAGTGGTCGGATCCCGGCCTGACGCGGGACGCCCTGCCTGCCGCAGCATCCC
>JBBSDI010000211.1:0-6730 GCA_038249585.1 Lysobacterales bacterium
GCACAGGTGATCGCGGCGAACCAGACCACCTATGCCTTCACCGTGCTGATCACGGGCGACGCGGTCGACGAACCCAACGAAACCTACTTCGTCAACATCGCCAACGTGGTTGGCGCGACGGTCACCGATGCCCAGGGCCTCGGCACCATCGTCAACGACGATGCGGTCGGTGCAACGCTGTCGATAGCCACTCCGGCAGCGATCAGCGAAGGCGATGTCGGCTCCGTGCCGCAGAACTTCACGGTCATGCTGGGCAACCCGCTGGCATCGGATCTTGCATTCACGGCGACCACCACGCCGGGCACCGCAACCGCGACCGACTTCACCGCACTCGCAGGAGCGACGTTCACGATTGTCGGGGGCCAGACAAGCACGCTGGTGCCGGTAGCGATTCTCGGCGATCTAAATATCGAATCGACCGAAAGCTACACCCTCACCATCGCGACCGCGGACCCGCGGGCCACGCTGACCCAGGCGGTAGCGACCGGCACGATCAATGACAACGACGCAGCGCCCATCGAGATCCACGCAGTGCAGGGCGCAGGCTTGCGCTCACCGCTGGCTCCGGCCACCGGCACTGCCAATGGCCAAGTCGCCACCACTGCCGGCAACATCGTGACCGCGATCGGCCCGACCGGATTCACGATCCAGACTCCGGACAACCGAGTCGACGCCGATCCACTGACCTCGCAGGGCATCTTCGTGTTCACCAGTAGTGCACCGCAGGCCATGCTTGCTGTCGGCGATGTGGTCACCGTGAAGGGCCCGGTGTCGGAGTTCTTCAGCTTCACCCAGATCTCGGGCACACCGCTGGTGATCGAAACCGGAACGGCAGCGCTGCCGACGGCCGTGGTGTTCGACCAGAACCGGCCCTCGCGCGATCCAGCCAACCTCAGCTGCGGCCCTGTGCTGGGCAACTTCGAGTGCTATGAGGGCATGCTGGTGAGCGTGCCGGTCGGCGTCATGAACTCCGGCAACCAGGCCTTTGGTGGTGCCTCGCCCGATCCGTTCGCCGAGGTGTTCGTCTCGGCCGTGGGCACCCGTGCACGCCGCGAGGCTGGCGTGCGCTTCGGGCTGACCCCGCCGGCGAGCCCTGCCACCGTTCCGGTGTTCGACGGCAATCCTGAGCTGTTCGAGCTGGACGCAGATCGCCTGCTGCCTGCCAACGCCAATCGCCCGATCATCGGCGGCTCGGCGTTCAGCGCCACTGGCGTGATCGGCTACGATTTCGGCAACCATGAGCTGTGGCCGACCTCGCTGACTGTTCTCGAGGAGACCCTGCCGCGGCAGGTCGCAGTCGCAACACCGGGTCAAATGGGAGTGGCGAGCTTCAACGTGCTGCGCCTGTGCGACGCGACCAACAATGCCACCCCGCCCGCAACCACCGATCCGTGCCTGAGCCCGACGCCCACCGCGTCCGACGTAACGCTGAAGCTGGGCCGGATCTCCGACTACATCCGCACCGTGCTGCGCGCGCCCGACGTCATCGGCGTGCAGGAAGTCGAGAACATCGCGATCCTGCAGCAGCTCGCTATACGCATCGGTACCGATGGCGGGCCGCAGTATGCGAGCTTCCTTGCGGAAGGCAACGATCCGGGCGGCATCGACGTCGGCTTCCTGGTGCGCTCGGATCGGATCAGCAGCGCCACTGCGCGACAGCTGGGTCTGAACGACCAGATCACCGACGCTGCCGGTTGCAGCGGCGCACCGCCGTGCACCCTGCACGACCGTCCGCCGTACCTGCTCCGCGGCACCTACACTTTCGGCGGCGCCAACTTCCGCTTTGCGGTGATCAACAACCACCTGCGCTCGCGCAACGGCGTGGATACCGGCGCCGAAACCGGCCGTGTCCGCCTCAAGCGCTTCCTGCAGGCGCAGGGCGTGGCGACGTTTGCGCAGCGCTTCCAGACCGGGCTGGAGCTCGAGCCTGCCAACCCCACCGGTGATGCAGCTACCGCGCAGATTCCGCTGTTGGTGATCGGCGATTTGAACGCGTTCGAGGTGACCGACGGTTGGGCCGATCTGGTCGCTGTCATTGCCGGCACCTACGACAACACGCTCAACGCGCTGCAGCTGTCGGGTGGCAACATCACCACACCGCCCTTGCTGCAGGCGTCGAGCACGGTTCCGCTCGAAGAGCGCTACTCCTACGTGTTCCGCGAGAGCCTCGGCAACGTGCAGGCGCAGGAGCCGCGCAACATCTCGAACGTGCAGATCATCGACCACGCGCTGGTAAATGCCGCCGCACTGCCGTACTTCCGCGCAATGTACTTCGGTCGGACCAACGCCGATGCCCCGGCCAACTTTCAGACCACCGGCCTCGGTGCAGTGGGCGTGTCGGATCATGATGGCTTCGTGATCTACATCGAGACTGCCGACGTGCTGTTTTCCAACGGTTTCGAACCGTAGTCGTAGACATCGTTAGACTGCACGGCCCGATCGGCAGCGATCGGGCCGTTTTCTTTTGCGCAGGATCCAATGCATGGGAAGCAACAACCATAAGTCGGCAACGGCATCTCCAGACGTCAGCGGGCAACTGACTCGCATCCGCGCGGAACTCGCCGCAGACCTCGAACAAGCGCGCGAACTGGCGCCGTTGGTCGACGCCGCGTCCGCTGCACCACGCGACCTGCGCGGCTTGTTCCTGAAGGCACTGCCCCTGCTCGTGCTGCTGGCCGGCGGAATCGCGCTGCTCGCCAGCGGCGCCTATCGCGAGCTTGCGCTGGACCGGCTCGCCGATCACCAGGCGTGGCTGCAAGGTCACGCGATCTCGCAGCCGTGGCTGACGGCCGGCGGGCTGGCGCTGGCAGGCGCGATCGTGGTGGGTACGTCGCTGCCCGGTGCGCTGGTGATCGTGGTGCTTGCCGGTGTGTTGTTCGGTGCCTGGATCGGTGGTGCGATCGGCATGCTCGGTGGCTTGCTGGGCTCGAGTGCGCTGTTTCATGCGGCGCGCCGGCTGTTCATCGGCAACCGCCCGCCGCCGGCGCTGCTGGCGCGCGTGCGCGACGGCTATCAGCGCAACCCTGCGAGCTACACGTGGTTCATGCGGCTGCTGCCGGTGTTTCCGCTGGGGCCGTTCAGCGTGGCGCTGGCGTGGTTGGGTTGCCGCTGGCCGCTGTTTCTGTCCGCGACTGCGATGGGCGCGTGGTTTACCGGGACGGTGAATGCGGCGATCGGCGCGGGGCTTGCGCACGTGATCGCCAGTCGCGCGCCGATTGATATCGGGCTACTGTCGGAACCGCGATTGATCGTGCCGTTGGTGGTTTTTGCGGGGTTGGCATTGGTACCGGCGTTGTTGGGGTTGCGGCGGCGGTAGGGGTGGTGGGTTTTGCTGGAGCGGGGGCTTCGCTTCGTAGGCGGCAGGTCGGGGGGGCCTACGAGGGGAGGGTCGGGCGTGACTTGATTCGGAAACCGAAGCTGAACGGGCATTTCACGCTACATGTTGCGCTGCGGTAAGCTGGCGCGGCGACTGCACAGGCGCAGTTGCATCACTGAAGGCTGCCATGACCGCTGCGCGCACCAGATCGACTGCATCGTGGCTGAGTGCGCTTGCCATCGCCTTGCTGGTGGCTGCCGCGCATCTGGCCATCTGGCGCTACAGCCAGCCGCCGGCAAAGGTGCCCGACTGGCAGGGTCCGATCGGGGGCTTTGCGTTCTCGGCGTTCCAGCGCCATCAGAGTCCGCTGGAGCATTCCTATCCCACGTTGGAAGAGCTCGAGCGCGACATCGCGATCCTGTCGCGCTACGGCACGCGGATTCGCACCTATGCCGCGACCGAATCATCGGCGATCCCGCGACTTGCCATGCAGTACGGCATGCGGGTCAACCAGGGCGCGTGGCTGGATCGCCGGCTCGACAACAATGATGTGGAGCTGCGCTCGCTGATCGGCCTGGTGCGCGCGTTCCCCAACATCGAGCGGGTGACGGTCGGCAATGAGGCGATCCTGCGTTCGGATCTGACGGCCGAACAGTTGATTCCGTATCTGGACCGCGCGCGCGAGGCGCTGGATGTACCGGTGTCGACCGCCGAGCCGTGGCATGTTTGGCTGAAGTACCCGCAGCTGGCCGAGCACGTGGACTACATCGCGGTGCACCTGCTGCCATATTGGGAAGGCGTTCCGCGGCGAGTGGCACTGGAGGATGTGCTCAAGCGCTATCGCGAGATGCAGGATGCGTTTCCGGACAAGCACATCGTGATCGGCGAAGTCGGCTGGCCGTCCAACGGCGACCGTTTCCGCTATTCGGAGCCATCGGTGCAGGACCAGGCGCAGTTCCTGCGCCGGTTCTTCGCGCTGGCCGAGAAGGAGAAGCTCGATTACTACATCATGGAGGCCTTCGACCAGCCGTGGAAAGAAGCCGGCGAGGGTCGGGTCGGCGCCTACTGGGGCATGTTCAGCGCCGACCGCGAGCTGAAGTTCGCGTTCACCGGTCCAGTGCAGGAAGACCCGCAGTGGCTCATCAAGGCGCTGCTGGCGGTGCTCATCGCGCTCGGCCCGATGCTGTGGTTCTGCCTGAAGTTCGCGCGCTTCCGTTTGCCGGGTCGGGTGTTCTTCTGCGCCCTGATCCAGTCTGCGGCGGCCCTGCTGGTGTGGTCGATCGGGGTGCCGTTCGATTTCTACCTCGATCCGATCGACTGGGCGATGCTGCTGGTGCTGCTACCCGCACAGCTGGCCATCCTCGGCATCCTGCTGTGCAACGGCTTCGAGTTCGTCGAGGCGATCTGGACCCCGCGCTGGCAGCGCTTCGCGGGGTTGCGCTCGGAGCCGGCGCGCAGCGACTGGCCGTTCGTGTCGATCCATCTGGCGTGCCACAACGAGCCACCCGAGATGGTGATCGCCACGCTCGACTCGCTGGCGGCACTCGACTACGCCCGCTTCGAAGTGCTGGTAGTGGACAACAACACCGAGCGCGATGCCGTGTGGGCGCCGGTCGAGCAGCGCTGCCGCGAACTGGGCGCAAAGTTCCGCTTCTTCCACCTGCGTCCGTGGCCCGGATTCAAGGCCGGCGCGCTCAATTTCGCGCTCGAGCACAGTGACCCGCACACCAGTGTGGTGGCGGTGGTGGATGCCGACTACGTGGTCGACCCGCGCTGGCTGCGTGCGCTGGTCGGGCACTTCGACGATCCCAAGGTCGCCATCGTGCAATGTCCGCAGGCGCATCGCGAGTTCGCCGGCAACGCGTTTCGGCGCATGACCAACTGGGAGTACGAAGGCTTCTTCCGGATCGGCATGCATCACCGCAACGAACGCAACGCGATCATCCAGCACGGCACCATGACGATGATCCGCAAGGCGCCGCTGGTCGCCAGCGGAAACTGGGCGGAATGGTGCATCACCGAAGATGCCGAGTTGGGTCTGCGCCTGTTGAACGCCGGCTACGATGCCCTGTATGTCGATGAGCCGATGGGTCGCGGACTGACGCCGGCGGACTTCACCGCGTACAAATCGCAACGTTTCCGCTGGGCCTTTGGCGCGATGCAGATCCTGCGCGCGCATTCGGACTGGCTGCTGCGACCGGGCAAGCTCGATGGCGGGCAGCGCTTCCACTTTCTTACCGGCTGGTTCAGCTGGTTTGCAGACGCCCTGCATCTGGTGTTCACCCTGCTGGCGATCGGCTGGTCGATCGGCATGCTCTACAACCCTGACATATTCAGCTTGCCGCTGAACCTGTTCCTGATTCCGGTGCTCGGCTTCTTTGCGTTCAAGGCGATGTTCGGCATCGTGCTGTACCGGGTGCGCGTGCCGTGCTCTTGGTTCGATACGCTGGGTGCTGCGATCGCGAGCATGGGCCTGTCGCATGCCATCGCACGCGGCGTGCTCAAGGGGCTGGTGTCCAAGGAGCATCCGTTCACCCGCACCGCCAAGTCTCGGCGCCTGCGCGGCCGCCCCGGCGCATTCAGCGCCGTGCGCGAAGAGTCGCTGATGTTCGTGGCCCTGATGCTGCTGATCGTGGCGCTGATCCAGCACATCGGCACGCAGTGGTTCGAGGGCAACCTGTGGATGATCATCCTCGCCGCGCAGTCGCTGCCGTATCTGTCGGCGATGATCTGTTCGGCGGTGTCGGCATTCTCGGGCGAACGCTCCGGTGCGCAGGATGCGACGTCGAGTGCCGACAGCGCCGTGGCGCCGACGCCAAAGCCTTTGCAAGTCGCAGCCCCTGAGGCCGAGCGTGAGGAGGCGTTGGTTCGCACGGCGGCGGCGGGTTGATTGCGCTGTCGTCGGAACCCCGGTCGCTGCCGCAGTCGCCGCCATGGCGGCTCCCACACAAAGGAAGTGGTGTTGAGCCTACTCATGTCGTAGTCGCCGCCATGGCGGCTCCCACACACAGGGGAAGTGGTGTCGGGGCGACTGATGTCGCAGTCGCCGCCATGGCGGCTCCCACAGAGGGGAAGTGGTTTCGGGGCGACTGATGTTGCAGTCGCCGCCATGGCGGCTCCCACACAGAGGAAGGGGTGTCGAGGCGACTGTTGTTGCAGTCGCCGCCATGGCGGCTCCCACACAGGGGAAGTGGTGTCGGGGCGACTGATGTTGCAGTCGCCGCCATGGCGGCTCCCACACAGGGGAAGTGGTACCGGGGCGATTGATGTTGCAGTCGCCGCCATGGCGGCTCCCACACAGGGGAAGTGGTTTCGGGGCGACTGATGTTGCAGTCGCCGCCATGGCGGCTCCCACACAGGGGGAGTGGTGTCGGGGCGATTGATGTTGCAGTCGCCGCCATGGCGGCTCCCACA
>JBBSDI010000212.1:0-6704 GCA_038249585.1 Lysobacterales bacterium
ACCGGCACGCCATTGGCCTCGAGCGCGCGCGCCAGCTTCAGCGGCGTCTGGCCGCCGTACTGCACGATCACGCCACGCGGTTTTTCGATGTGCACGATCTCGAGTACGTCCTCGAGGGTCAACGGCTCGAAGTACAGTCGATCCGAGGTGTCGTAGTCGGTCGACACGGTCTCCGGATTGCAGTTGACCATGATGGTCTCGAAGCCGTCCTCGCGCAGCGCCATCGCCGCGTGCACGCAGCAGTAATCGAACTCGATGCCCTGCCCGATCCGGTTCGGCCCACCGCCGAGCACGATGATCTTCTCGCGCGCGCTCGGCTGCGACTCGCACTCTTCCTCGTAGGTCGAGTACATGTAGGCGGTGTTGGTGGCGAACTCGGCAGCGCAGGAATCGACCCGCTTGTAGACCGGGCGCACACCGAAGGCGTGGCGCAGCCGCCGCACGGCGGTCTCGTCGGTCGCCAGCAGGCTTGCCAGGCGCGAATCCGAAAATCCTTTGCGCTTGAGCGCGCGCATGCGCGCCGCGTCGATCCGCGCCAGTCCCTGTGCGGCCACCTGGGTCTCGGTCGTCACCAGGTCTTCGATCTGGGCCAGGAACCACGGATCGATGAACGACAGCTCGAAGATCCGCTCCAGACCGAAGCCGGCGCGGAATGCATCGGCCACGTAGAACAGCCGGTCGGGGCCGGGCTCGCGCAGCTGGCGCATCAACTCATGCGCACGGTGCTCGTCGTCGAGCTCGGCGGATACCTTCGGGTTGAGGCCATCGGCGCCGATCTCCAGACCGCGCAGCGCCTTCTGCACCGATTCCTGGAACGTGCGACCCATCGCCATCACTTCGCCGACCGACTTCATCTGCGTGGTCAGGCGCGAATCGGCGGTCGGGAACTTCTCGAACGCAAAGCGCGGGATCTTGGTCACCACGTAGTCGATCGACGGCTCGAACGAGGCCGGGGTCAGACCGCCGGTGATGTCGTTGCGCAACTCGTCGAGCGTATAGCCCACCGCGAGCTTGGCCGCGACCTTGGCGATCGGAAACCCGGTGGCCTTGGATGCCAACGCCGAGGACCGCGATACCCGCGGATTCATCTCGATCACCACCACGCGGCCGTCCTGCGCGTTGACGCCGAACTGCACGTTGGAGCCGCCGGTATCGACGCCGATCTTGCGCAGGACCGCGATCGATGCGTCGCGCAGGCGCTGGTATTCCTTGTCGGTCAGCGTTTGCGCCGGCGCCACCGTGATCGAGTCGCCGGTGTGCACGCCCATCGGATCGAGGTTCTCGATCGAGCACACGATGATGCAGTTGTCCGCGCGATCGCGGACCACTTCCATCTCGAATTCCTTCCAGCCCAGCACCGACTCTTCGACCAGCACTTCGCCGACCGGCGACAGCTCGAGCCCGCGGCCGACGATGTCGACGAACTCCTCGCGGTTGTAGGCGATGCCGCCACCGGAGCCGCCCAGCGTGAAGCTCGGCCGGATGATGGTCGGAAATCCGACCATCGCCTGGACCTCGTGGGCCTGCTCCATCGTGCGCGCGATGCCCGCGCGCGGCACGTCCAGGCCGATCTCGATCATCGCATTGCGGAACAGCGCGCGATCTTCGGCCAGCCGGATCGCCTCGCGCGAGGCGCCGATCAATTCCACGGCGTACTTCTCCAGCACGCCCTGGTCGGCCAGATCGAGCGCACAGTTGAGCGCGGTCTGGCCACCCATGGTCGGCAGCAGCGCCTGCGGACGCTCCTTGGCGATGATGCGTTCGACCGTCTGCCAGTTGATCGGCTCGATGTATACCGCGTCGGCGGTATCCGGGTCGGTCATGATGGTGGCCGGGTTGGAGTTGACCAGCACCACCCGATATCCCTCCTGCTTGAGCGCCTTGCAAGCCTGCGCCCCGGAATAGTCGAACTCGCAGGCCTGGCCGATCACGATCGGCCCGGCGCCGATGATCAGGATGGTCTGGATGTCGGTACGTCTGGGCATGGCCGTCCTCGGCTGCGGTCTGTATCGACCGCCGCGCTGCATGGTGTGATGCTGCGTGGTGTGGTTATCAGGTTTCGCCCAGGTCGCAGCGCAGCCGCTGTTCCCGTCGCGCGTCGCCGTTGCTCGTCAACGGCCATCGTGGGGCGGTGCGCGAGTGCTACCTCGACCGAAGCGCGTCGATTCTACCCGATGCGATCAGCCGCCGGTCGGCGTATCACTGCTGCCCGCACGATAATCGAGCAGGCGGATGTTGCCGACGGTCTGATGCGGCATGGTCACGCTCATGCCGCGCTCGCGCTGTTCCAGGCGCAGGGTGATGGCGGTGTCGGTGTACTTTTCCAACACTCCGCGACGGGTGATGCCGTATGCGCTGCGGACCTCGATGCGGCTGCCCTCGAATTGGGCGAGTTCGGCATAGACCAGTCCGCGACCGGGTGTGGTCACTGCCGTAACCGACGGCTGCCGCGCGGCACTTGCGAGACTGGGCCGCGCCGATCGGGATTGCACGGCCGTAATATCGTCCGGCTGCTGGCTGCCGCGCGCAGTGGGCTGTTGCGGGGCGGACACTGCCGCTAGCGCCCGCGGTCGCGCCGGCTCCGAACGCACAGGCGGGAAACCGGGCGCTGCTGCTGCGACAGCGCCAAAACCGGGGTCGATGGCTGGCGCTGGAGCGGCGTTGGCGGCGCTTGGCGCGACGAGGTCGGCAGCGGCGGTCAACGCGGAATCGCTGGCGCCAGTGCCACCGGCTGCGGTGAGCGCCGGCTCGATCGGCGCTGCTGGCTCACCAGCCAGGCCAACCGGCGCTGCCGCAATCGGCAGCACCGGGGTGAACTGGAACTTGAACGGCGCGGCGCGACCGCGCACGCTTTCCAGTGTGGCGTTGAGGATTCGCAACTGCTCTGCAACCGTAAAGCGCGCCAGCTGACCGATCGGCGTGGTCAGGTTCGGGCGCGAGTGCCAGGTCATCTCGCCGCCGCGCGCGGCATAGCGGCGATAGGCCGACTCGAGATCGCTGGTGGGTGCCGCACCGATCGTGGCCAGTCTGCGCTTGATGTCGGTAAGATGGCGATCGACGTATCCATCGCGGCTGACACCCATGCGGGTTGCGCACCAGCGATTGCGGGCAGACACGAAGCCCTGGTCGCGCACGCCCCAGCGCCGATCCAGGATCACCACCTTCGACCAATCCGAATCGATCAGCGAACGCACGTTGTCCGCGCGCACGGTCATGTCGAGCTCGATGCGCGAGGCACCCGAGCGTTCGATGGCCAACTGGATCGTCGCGGTATCGTTGGAGGTAACATCGAACGAGGCATCGACGTCGGTGGGCGAGTCGCTCAGGCCCATGGCGGTCAGATCGGTCGCGGTGAATCGCAAGCGTCCATCGCAACCTTCGGCGTCCACCGGCGCGGCGCTGACCAGCCCGATCCAGCGCAGGTCGCCCACCCGCGCCAGTCCGGGCCCGGCGACCAGACCATCGATGCGCAGACCGAGTCGACCGGCGGCCGGAAAGGCCCGCGGCACGCCGCCTGTTTGCTGAACGCGCGCCAGTTGCGCGGCACCCAGCGCGTCTGCCAGGCCGCCCGCCGATGGGCCGCCCACCAATCCGTGCCAAACCAGCCAATGCAGACCCGGGGTCTGCAGTCGCACGCTGCGCGCGGAAAACACCTCGCCTGCGCGCGGATCGGACGAGTGCAGACGAAAACCGCGGTATTCGACCGCGCCACCCAGACCGACCGACGCGGAGGAGTACTCGGCGTCGCCAAACCAGCGCAGGCTGTCGACCAACTGGGCGCTGGCGCGATACGCGACCCACCACGCAGCAAGCAGCAGCAACAGGGCGAACACGATCACGGCAATCGTGACCCTCGATGGCAGCCGCCATAGAGTCAACTCGTTGCGCACAGTGGCCGCCCAACTCATCGGATCAGCCGCTCGCTACGCGACTTGGGGCGGGAACCGGTGCGGCCATTGCATGCACGAAGCGGTCGAACAGAGCGGCTACATCGTGCGGCCCGGGGCTCGCCTCGGGATGCCCCTGGAATCCGAACGCCGGCGCGTCGATCAGCGCGATGCCCTGCAACGAGCCGTCGAACAGCGAACGATGGGTCGCACGCACGTTGCCCGGCAGGCTGGCCTCATCGACGGCAAAGCCGTGGTTCTGGCTGGAGATCATCACCCGCCCGCTATCGAGATCGATCACCGGGTGGTTTGCCCCATGGTGGCCGAACTTCATCTTGACCGTCCTGGCGCCTGCTGCCAGTCCCAGCAATTGATGGCCCAGACAGATGCCGAACAGCGGCACGCGCCGTCGTATGAATTCTGCGATCGCGGCAATCGCGTAGTCGCAGGGCTCCGGATCGCCAGGACCGTTGGACAGGAACACCCCATCCGGTTGCAGGGCGAGCACCTCGGCTGCGGGAGTCTGCGCCGGGACCACCGTCAAGCGACAGCCGCGATCGGCCAGCATGCGCAGGATATTGCGCTTGATCCCGAAGTCGTAGGCCACCACGTGACGGCTCGGCGTGGCGCTCGCAAAACGCGTCTGGTCCAGATCGTAACTGCCCTCGATCCACGTATAGCGCTGCTTGCCGGACACGACTTTCGCCAGATCCAGTCCCTTCATGCCCGGCCACTCCCGCGCGCGCGCGATCGCGGCCTGCGGATCGATTTCCGCGGCGGCCACCAGGCAGCCGCTTTGTGCGCCCGATTCGCGCAGGATGCGGGTCAGGCGGCGGGTGTCGATCTCGGCGATGCCGACCACCCCATGGCGCGTCAGGTAGGCACCCAGCGACTCCTCGCTGCGCCAGCTGGATACGCGTGCGGGCACATCGCGCACGATCAGCCCGGCTGCGTGGATCGCGTCGGACTCGACATCCACCGCGTTGACGCCGGTGTTGCCGATATGCGGATAGGTGAGCGTGACCAGCTGCTGCGAGTAGGACGGGTCGGTCAGGATTTCCTGATAGCCGGTCATCGCCGTGTTGAACACGACCTCGCCCACGGTCGAGCCGTCAGCCCCGATCGACAGGCCGTGAAAGAGGTTGCCGTCAGCAAGTGCGAGGAGAGCGGGTGTAGTCACGGCAGCCCTTGGTTGGTCGGAAAAACACGCGCAGCCTCACGCGACGCGGCCCGCCGGGCCGCGCAGCCAGCACCACGTGCGGACGCCAATGATAGGTTTTACAGCGCTCGGGTGTCCACGGCAGCGCGCGTGGCAGGGCACAAAGCCGCGAAAACAGCCGATGAGCGCACAGTTCCGACCGCCGAGAACCCGCCGCACAAGCGGTTTGCGGCGCGCTTCAGGCGCGGTCGAGCACGTCGGTGATGTCGTACCAGCCCGGCACCCGTCCGGCGATCCAGCAGGCCGCTTGTACTGCACCGCGGGCGAAAACCTCGCGGCTGGTCGCCCGATGGGTCAACTCCAGGCGCTCGCCAGTGGTCGCGAACATCACCGTGTGTTCGCCCACCACATCGGCCGCCCGCACCACCGAAAAGCCGATCTCACCGGGCACCCGCGGAGCGGTGCTTCCGTGTCTGTCATAGCGGGCAAGCTCGGCCAGTGGCCTGCCACGGGTATCAGCGACTGCCTCGCCGAGGGTCAAAGCGGTGCCCGAGGGCGCATCGAGCTTGTGCCGATGGTGGGTTTCGATGATCTCGACATCGTATTCGGCGCCCAGGGTTGCGGCGGCAGCGGCAGTCAGTCGCCGCAGCACCGCGACCGCCAGGCTGAAGTTCGACGCCCACAGCAGCGGCAGCTGTTGCGCGGCCGTTCTCGCGGCAGACAGCTGTGCTGCGCTTAAACCGGTGCTGCCGCTGACCAAGGCGATGTTCTGCGCCGCGCACAGGGCCAGCGCGTGGTCGAAGCCGGCCGTGCCGCTGAAATCGATCAGCACGTCGATATCGGTCAGCGCGCCGACCCGGGTGGCGCGATCCACCACCAGCGCCAGCTTGCAGCGGGGGTGCGCCTGGATCTGCCGCACCACGGCCTGGCCCATGCGGCCAGAGGCTCCAAGCAAGGCAATCGCGATACTGCTCATGCGCGGAGTCTAGCGGTTGTGCGATACGCGCCGGCATCGCGAGCCGTCATGCCGGCGCGCTCAGGAGGTCATCCGATCCCAGAACTGGCGTACGCCGTCGAACCAGCCCGATTGCCGCGGCGTGTGCTCGCGGCCATCCTCGAAGCTGGCCTCGAATTGCTCGAGCAACTCTTTCTGCTTGCGATTCAGGTGTACCGGTGTTTCCACCACCACCCGGCACAGCAGGTCGCCATAGTCGCCACCGCGAACCGGCTTCACACCCTTGCCGCGCAGTCGGAACAGCTTGCCGGTCTGGGTTTCAGCGGGAATCTTGATCAGGGCCTCGCCACCGAGGGTTGGCACCGCCACTTCGCCACCGAGTGCGGCCTGCGAGAAGCGGATCGGCACTTCGCAATGCAGGTCGGCGCCGTCGCGCTGGAAGATCGGATGCGGCTTGACGTGCACCTCGACGAACAGATCGCCCGGCGCAGTACCGCGTGGCCCGGCCTGACCTTCACCGGACAGGCGAATCCGGTCGCCCTCGTCGACCCCGGCGGGAATCTTTACCGACAGGGTCTTCTCGCCCTCGACGCGGCCGGCGCCGCGGCATGCCTTGCACGGATTTTCGATACTCTGGCCTGCACCACCGCAGGTCGGACACGCCTGCTGCACCGAAAAAATGCCATTCTGCATGCGCACGCGG
>JBBSDI010000213.1:0-6690 GCA_038249585.1 Lysobacterales bacterium
CGGTCACTGCTCCCAGAACAGGCAGTAGCCACGCCAATGCGTGTCCCGGTCTGCAGCGCTTGAGCGCGACATCGCGCAGGTCCGCAAGGTAGCGGCGACGACTCTCGTCCGGGAAAAAGCACGGCTGACGGTCGATCCCCCGCTGCACGAGGTGCTGGGGCAATCCGGGGACATCAATGCGGGCAAGCCGGGGCATGCGGTCACCTCATCCTTGAAGGTCCCTCCCATCCTCGCGTCTCCTGGCCACTCCGTCAGTCGAAAATCGCCCATGACCGTGCAGGAAATCTCCGAGCCTGCACGTCGGAAAACTGTACTCTGACCCGGGTTTTGGTTTTGCGGGTTTTGCGAATCAAGCCAATGAGGTAGCGAACAGCCCGGTCCGAATGTTCCGAACCATCCACTGCCAAAAGAATTCTGTGCATCTTTTACTTCCGATGTTTGACCGAGTATGTGCGGTGTATTGAGTTGCCGAAAAAAGCATTCATGGCACCAAGATCAGATCGCAGGGGCAATGGTAGAGCAGGAACTGCGTTACGCTGCCTAGCGTGCGTTCCTCCAGTGCCGATCCTCGATGTTGCGAAATCACCAGCACGTTGGAACGCTGCCTCGATATGAATTCGAGAATTGCCGAGCCCGCGAAACCCGACTCCAAACTTACTTTCGCCAGCGGAATCTGAGTGCGCAATCGCGCCATCTCGCCTTCGGCTTTGGCCCGCGCCCGTTCCCGCAAAGGAACCAACTCCTGCTCGGTCAATCCGTGCAGACGCATTTGGCCTTCGCCGGTCAGTTGGTAAACATGAAGCAAGGTCGGCTCTGCCTTGGGTAGAAGGTTCTGCGTTGCCGCGATCACACGCGCTGCCGCCGGATCGAGATCGACCGCTATCACGGCCGACTGATAATCGGTTACGTTGCGATCCCTTGCTACCACCACAGGACACGGGGCGAAACGCAGGATGCGTAGCGCGGTACTGCCCAACACCATCGCGCGCGTGATCCCTTCGCGGTGCGCCGCTACAACAATCGCTGAGGCGTCAATTTGGCGTGCGTAATCGCTGATTACAGTGCCTGGCCGTCCTTCCAGCACCGCAGTTTCGATCTCGACGGATGGGTCAAAAGCGAACGATTGTGCCAGTTCGTCGAGCCAAACATTCGCGTCCCCACCGGCAAACGCAGCGTCTGGGATGGCATGGCGCAGCTCGCCCTCACCCAGCAGCTGCAACAAGCTTTCCCGCTGAACGTGGACCAGTATTATTCGGTCTCCTGCTCGTGCCAGTCTTCGCGCTCGCTCAAAAGCCGATCTGGCGGAGTGGAGGTCACGGGCGGCAACAACGAATGATCGCGATGTGGTCATGTGCGGGACTCCTGAAAAAGTGCGGGAAGCGTGGCTATCGACGGCAGGCGCAAGCGAACTGGCGATTTAGTCATGGACGTTCCTCCTTAACAGCAGAAAATTCAACCGGTACTCGCGCCAGTTTGTCCAATAGGTGTGGTTCTTGCCGGCTCTCAACGCGTTCAAATAGCAGTATGTCGATGGGTCGCCACAATGAAAGGCCTGGTCATCGAGTTTGGAATCCGCAAGTATTCGGCCATCGTGCAGGATGCGATGGACCAAGGCATCGAAGCTGACAAGGCTCCAGTCGCTCAGCACCTTGCTCAGAACCATTCGCCTTCGACGCGTCGTATTCGCCGCGCCGAGTGGCCACGCACCTTGCTTGGTCATGTTCCATTTAGATTGTCGACAGACCGATGGAGGAACTGCCGACGTTGACGGTCAAAAGTTTCCTCCGGCCTCACTCAAGGACAAGCCGGCACAGAATCACCGCGCTGTTTTTCGGCGCGTGGGTCATCGCTTCAATCCCAGGCGGATCTGTTTTTCGATTTCGATGATCGCGAAGAAAGCGGCACCAATGGCGACGATCAGAATCCCGTCCATGAGCGGTACCGGCTGCGTACCGAGCGCGGCTTGAAGCGGTGGCAGGTAGGTGACCGCGAATTGCGCGACAGTAATGGCGATCACCACTGTCCAGACCACCTTGGTGCCGCGCGCCGCCGCCCAGGTCAACGAGGTGCTGTGGATGTTGCGGATGAAGAACAGATGGAAGATCTCCAGCACCACCAGCATGTTCATCGCCATGGTCTGGGCAAGCAGCAGTGGATAGCCCTTGTCGATGGCATAGCTGAAGACGCCGAAGACGGCGGCAAAGAACAACCCCGACACCAGAATCACATGCCAGACAAGCGCCCCCGACAGAATCGGCGCATCGCGGCTGCGGGGCGGACGGGCCATGGTGCCGGTCTCGGTGGGCTCAAAGGCAAAGGCCACGCCCAGCGTGACGCCGGTGATCAGGTTGACCCAGAGAATCTGAACCGCCGTCACTGGGAGGGCAAGGCCCGCAAGCAGGGCCACGACCAGCACCATAGACTCTCCGACATTGGTCGGCAGGGTCCAGCTGATCGCCTTCTTGAGGTTGTCATAGACCGTCCGGCCTTCGCGCACGGCGGCGGCGATGGAGGCGAAGTTGTCATCGGCCAACACCAGATCGGCGGCCTCCTTGGCGGCCTCGGACCCCTTCAGCCCCATCGCGATGCCCACATCCGCCCGTTTAAGCGCGGGAGCGTCGTTCACCCCGTCGCCGGTCATCGCGACCGACAGACCGCGCGCCTGCAGCGCGGTCACAAGGCGCAGCTTGTGTTCGGGGCTGGTGCGGGCAAAGACATCGACGTCGGACACTTCCATCGCCAGTAGGGCATCGTCAAGCTTGTCGAGATCGGCGCCGGTCAGCACGCGGTGGGAGTTCTCCAGCCCGATCTGGGCGGCGATGGCGGTGGCGGTGCCCGCGTGATCGCCGGTGATCATCTTGACCCTGATCCCTGCCGCCCGACACTCGGCCACGGCCACGATGGCCTCGGGGCGCGGCGGGTCGATCAGGCCGACAAGACCAAGGAAAGTCAGCCCGCCCTCTAACCCGGCTGCCTCGATGCGCTCGGCTGCTTCGGCCCGCTCGGCAATAGCCAGGACTCGCAAGCCCCTCCTTGCCAGCGTTTCGGCCCTTTTGTGCCAGTCATGCTGGTCGATGCCTGTGCACATCCGCAGCACCCGCTCGGGCGCGCCCTTTACATGGATCAGGCGCCCTTCCGGTGTCTCGGTCAGGACGGCCATGAAGCGGTGGCGGCTGTCGAAGGGGATGGCATCCAGCCGGTGGGCGCTGTGGTCGCCACCGACCTTGCTCGCGAAGGCCAGAAGCGCCCCCTCCATCGGGTCGCCTTCAACCGTCCATATCCCGTCGCGGTCATGCACAGCGGCATCGTTGCAAAGCGCCGCCGCGCGGGCGAGGCGCACGAGGTCCCCCGAGGGCGTGATCGCGCCCTCTGGCGCATAGCCCTCGCCAGACACTTCAAACGTGCCCTCGGGTGTCTCGGCGGCGGCCACCACCATTTCGTTGCGCGTGAGGGTGCCGGTCTTGTCTGTGCAGATGACCGAGACCGAGCCGATTGACTCGATCGCCGGCAGTCGCCGGACGATGGCATGACGGCGCGCCATGGCCTGCACGCCAATGGCGAGCGTGATGGTCATCACCGCAGGCAGGCCTTCGGGGATCGCCGCAACAGCAATGGCGACCACGGTCATGAACAACTCGGAGAATTCGTGGTGGCCAACGTAGTAGCCGTAGATCAGCAACAGTCCCGCAGCGAGCAGGATCAGGAACGACAGCCAGCGCGCGAAATGATCTATCTGTGCCACCAGCGGCGTGGTCAGTGTCTCGACCCCCGCCAGCAGGCCGCCGATCCGACCGATTTCCGTGGCCTGGCCGGTTGCCACCACCAGCCCGCGCGCGGTGCCTTGGCTGACCAAAGTGCCCGACCACAGCATCGATTGGCGGTCGCCAAGCGGCGCGTCAGCCGCGACCGGACCTGTGGTCTTTTCCACCGGCACGGACTCGCCCGTCAGGATCGCCTCTTGGGCCGCCAGCCCCCGCGCCTCCAGCACCCGCAGGTCGGCGGGCACCTTGTCACCCGCTTCCAGCAGAACGATGTCGCCAGAGACCAGATCGGCTCCGTCTACCGTCACGCGCCGCCCATCGCGAAGCACAGCGGCCTTTGGCGCAAGCATGTCCCGGATTGCGGCCATCGCGGCCTCGGCCTTGCCTTCCTGGATGAAGCCAATCGCCGCATTGGCCAGCACCACGGCCAGGATCACCCCGGTATCGATCCAGTGCTGCAATGCCCCCGTCACGATCGCGGCACCCAGCAGGACGTAGATCAGCACGTTGTGAAACTGCAGGAGGAACCGCAGGATCGGCCCGCGCGACTGCACAACGGGCAGGCGGTTCGGTCCGTGTTCGGTCAACCGACGTGCGGCCTCCTGCGCCGTCAGTCCCTCGGGGCTGGCATCCAGTTCGGCCAGGCAGGTGGCGACGGGGCGGGCATGCGCGTCGGTCAGGTTCATGTCATCGCGCCGTATAGCCGCCGTTGGTCATGATCGCTGTCCCGACGCAAGGGGGCGTGTTCGAGGCGCTCACTTGTGCTCTGGCGTGCCAGCCATTCGCTCTTGTTCGGCGAAGTGTTTGTGCGCCAGCGCGACCAGCTGGCGCTCACTCGGATCGTCGACCACCTCATCGCCGACGATGCACTCGCCGGTCTGCGACCCATGCTTTTCGGCAGCTGGGTGATGCGGTGGTCTCCGAAAGCACCGGCGTGGAATAGTTTCACCGCGCGATTGTCCGCGAGAAAAAAAATCCGCTGAAGTATAGGAAATTCACACGCCCTTTTCGAACAGTCTGGCGAGTAGACGGTGGGCGCGCAAGCGTCGGTTCGGGCGCGGATCGGACGTTCGCGAGTCGGATTTGTGCATCGCGGGGCGGCGCCGCCATGCCGTCGGTGGCCATTTCCCGCCGATTCCCGATAGCGGGCCGAGCACGGCCGTGCGGGTTCGTTGCCGCTGCGTGTGGTCTTGACTTGTTTCGCCTTCGGCGTCTTGGCTGATTCGGCGATCACGCGGCCACGGCACGCGGGCCGGGTCGGTAGTGTGCTGGCTCCAGCGCGCCGTACTTTGCGAAGTGGGCGAGGCATGGATGACCCCTTGCGGGTATGGCCCGGATGGCGGTGGGTTGTTCGATGCCGGCCACGATCCGCAGCGTGCCGCCACAGTGGATGCAGGCGTTCACGTCGTAGCTGCCGGGGCCGGGCGCGGGCAGGGTGTAGATGCCCGTGGCCGAGGTCGTCGTCTGCCGGATCAGGTCGTTGCGCAATTCGTTCCACAACTGCACGGTGACCCCGGCGGGGCCGGACTCCCCGGCGTCCTGCACGCCGTCGTTGTCGCGGTCGTTCCAGATGAAGTTGCCCACCGAGATCGGGGCGCGGACGATGCCGCCATCGATGGATGTGCTCGCAGCGGTTACGGCAAGGATCGCGGTATGGCCGATGTCTGCGCCGCTGGCGAACACGTCGCGGTCGAGCGTATCGTTGTCGCCGGCATCGGTAGGCGCATAGGTGTCGGCGTTGGCCTTCACCACGCGGATCCGGTAGTCGCCCGGGCCGGGGGCATCGAGGGAGTAGATGCCGCTGGCATTGGTGGTCGTGCTCAGAGCGTCAGGGTCTGGTGCGCGTTCCACAACTCGACCACCACGCCCGCGATGTCAGGCTCCTGGGCGTCCTGCACACCGTTGGCGTCGTAGTCGTTCCACACCCGATCGCCGAGCGTGATCGGCTGGGGCACGATGCCCGCATCGATGCTGGTGATCGAGACGAGGTTCGACGGGAACACGCAGGTGTCGGTGAATCCGGTCAGGGCGCCGGTCGCAATGATGTCGCTGTCGGCGGTGTCGCTGGGCGGCGTATTGACCGGGGAGAACGGGTCCGAGATGCGCGGCAGCACCACCCGCACCCGGTAGCTGCCGGCGCCCGGAGCCTGCAATTGATAGATGCCGTTCGCGTTGCTCGCGATCTGGTCGAGCAGCATGTTTCGCGGATCGTTCTACGGTTGGACCACCACCCCCGCGATGCCGGGCTCGTTGGCGTCCTGGATGCCGTCGGCATCGATATCGTTCCAGACGAAATTGCCCACGTTGATTGGTGTCGGGCCGCCAGCGATTGCCGCCGAACAGATCAGCAGGGTGCCGGCGAGGGCAGCAAATGCGCGGGCGATCGGCATGGTGGTTTACTCCAGCGTGCAAAGAGCGGGTGTCAAACGACGGGGTCAGGTTCACTTCCGACCGCAAGGGACGGGTTCAGCGCGTCCACGGCCGAGTTTCGGCTTGCGCGGGCGCCCGCTTCGACCTGGCCCCGCGCGGCGCCCCAGCATGGCGCTCACCTGCTGCTGGAACCGGTCGGTGCCCAGCGCCTGCTGGCGCTGCAGGTAGACGCGGATCGCCGCGATCTCGTCGTCGGCGAGGGCTTCCGCGACCTGCTGACGGTACGCCTCGCGGCGCGCGACCGGATCGGAACCCAGGGCATCGTAGGCTGCGTGGGTTCGCAACAGCGCGTCCGGGGCGCCGAGCACGTGATGCCGATAGCTCGACCACGGATAGTCTCCGGGGTCGACCACCATGGCCGCTCGGACCGGGTTGAGGTCGATGTAGCGCTGGCAGGCCAGCAGGTAGCGCTCGGAGTCGACCAGGCAGGCCTTGAACCGACCTTCCCACAAAGATCCCGTGCGTCCATGGCGGTCGTTCACGTAGCGCACGTAGCGGC
>JBBSDI010000214.1:0-6689 GCA_038249585.1 Lysobacterales bacterium
AACGGCCGCGGCGGCAGGAAAGACGCGATAGAACGCGACGCCGAGCGCTTGTTCCGAGCGCTGGACCGTGCGCTACTTGAACATCATTCGCGCCCGTCAGGCTTGCCGTTGATGCTGGCCGCCCTGCCCGAACACCACCACCTGTACCGCAAATTAACCCACAACCCATTCCCGATCGACAGCGGCCCGATGGTTGCCGCCCAGGCTTGGCCGCATGCCGGCTCGCGGCATGGCTGATTCGAAAATTGCGGTCTATGGCGCTATTGCCGCGAACGTGGCGATCGCGGTGACGAAGTTCATTGTTGCCGGCATCAGCGGCAGCTCGGCGATGCTTTCCGAAGGCATCCACTCGGCCGTCGACGCCGGCAACGGCGGGCTGCTGCTCGTCGGCCTGCATATGTCGAAGAAACCGGCAACGCCGGAACATCCTTTCGGCCACGGCAAGGAGCTGTACTTCTGGAGCCTGATCGTCGCGGTGCTGATCTTCGGCCTGGGTGGCGGGATGTCGATTTACGAAGGTGTGGTGCACATGCGCCAACCCGAACCGCTGACCGACCCGACATGGATATATGTGGTGCTGGCGATTGCGGCGCTATTCGAGGGCGCCAGCTTCGTAGTCGCCCTGCGCCAATTCCGCCGGCAGTCGGCAGGACAGCCATTCTGGTCCTCACTGCAGGGCAGCAAGGACCCAGCCGTCTACACCGTGCTGGCCGAGGATGGCGCCGCGCTCGCTGGCCTGGCGGTGGCCGCGGCCGGGGTGTGGGCCAGCCACAGCCTCAACATGCCGGTGCTCGATGGCGCGGCTTCAGTGGTGATCGGCGGCATCCTGGCAGGCGTGGCGGTACTTTTGATCCGTGAATCGCGCGGCCTGCTCGTCGGCGAGGGCGTGCGCCCCGATACTGCTGCTGCAATCCGCGCCATCGCGCAGCAGCAGCCGGAGGTGTACAAGGCGGGGCTGCCGTTGACGATGTACGTCGGCGCCAACGATGTGTTGCTGGCGCTCGACGTCGTCTTCGCCGACGGCTTCGCCGCCGATGATGCAGCAAGCACCGTCGCGCGCATTGAAAACGCGATCCGCGTGCGCTTCCCGAAGATCACTCGCATCTACATCGAATCGCGCAATCGCATCGATCTGTCGGCAGCCGCGTGAATGGGCGACCTCACCGGAACGCGTCCCGAACTCGCACAGGAGAATCCCATGAACATCCAACGCAACACCGATGTCCCGTCGACGGCGCCAAGGTGCTAGGGGTTGAGGTAAGTGCAAGAATCGAACAGACGCTGGAACCGGGACGGCCAATCGCCATCTTGTGCCTCTCGCCCCGACGCGCGGTTCGGCCTGACCGGACGGTCCGCTATCCCAGCCGCATCGCGGCCTCACTCCAAAGGAACCTGCCATGAAGCCATACGCCCGCTTCGGTGCCATGATCGCCACGTCGTCGCTGCTGATGTTCGGGCTGATGTACCTGAACACCTATGCGCTCGATCACGTCTACTTCAGCGAGACGCGCGCCTACATGGCCGTCGTGATGGGCGCCACGATGGCGGTGGTCATGCTGGGGTTCATGTGGCGCATGTACGAGAACGCCACTGCCAATGTCGCCATCCTGGCAGCCGGCGCGCTGCTCTTCGCGGGGTCGCTGTGGTTGGTTCGCTCGCAGGAATCCGTCGAAGACGTATCCTGGCTGCGCGCGATGATCCCGCACCATTCCATCGCGATCCTGACCAGCGAGCGGGCCCACATCAGCGACCCGCGAGTCAGGAAACTGGCCGACGACATCATCGCGACGCAGCGAAGGGAGATCGCCGAAATGAAGGCCTTGATCAGCGAACTCGACCGCTAGCCTGAAGCCATGAGGGTTGTCTACGGACCACTACGTTCCGAGCGTGGGGGCACCGCTGGCCCACCAGACGATGTTGTCGCTGGCGCGGCTACTGCCGATCGCAACTTCGGCGTCCGGGCTGGTCGTCGGTGAAGACGCCGCCAGAGGTGGGATTCAAGTACAGCTGCAGGACCTGGTTCACTACTTCGGCAAAGCATAGGCAACCAACGCGTCGCTGACCGGGGTCTCCATGAAATGGTGACCCCCTGCCATCACGACGACATATTGTCGTCCACTGACCTCATATGTCATGACATTGGCTTGCCCGCCACCGGGCAGTACATCGGTCCACAATGTCTCGCCGGTCTCGGCATCTATCGCACGGATAAGATTGTCGCTTGCCGCCGCGATAAAGATCAGCCCTCCGGCGGTGACCACTGCACCGCCGTTGTTGGGCGTGCCGATCGCAAAGGGAATGCCGAAGGCCAATCCCCAAGGCCCGTTTGCACGAGCAGTTCCAAAAGGGCGGTCCCAAATGGTTTGACCTGTTGCGAGCGAGATGGCGCGAATAGCGCCATAGGGTGGTTCCTTGCACAGGAGTTTGGTCAACGCCAGCCGCCAACCGGCATTGACATCGATCGCGTAAGGGGTTCCGGCCTGGGGACTGCCTTCTCCTTCCGCACCGGTCTTGCCGGTGTTCCCCTCGGGGCCGCGCGGTTGCCAGCCTTTGCGATCGGCAACTTCACGCGCAACGAGCTGGTTGTAATTGGGCATGTCGTTGTAGTTTGCGTAGATCACGCCACGCGCGGTGTCGATCGCAATCGAGCCCCAGTCCGAGCCGCCGTTGTAGCCCGGATACTGGATCCAGGGCTGGTCTGCGGTGGGCGGTGTGTAGTACCCATCGTAGGCAGCCTGCCGATACTGGATACGGCAGATCATCTGGTCGATCGGAGACATGCCCCACATGTCGCGTTCGGCAAGCTTGGGTTTTCTCAACGTGGCAAACCCACTGAAGGGTTGTGTTGCACTACGCTGTTCCGGTTCTACCCCGCCTTGCGGTACAGGACGTTGCTCGACCGGATGAAGCGGGCGGCCGGTGCGACGATCCAGAATGTAGATATCGCCCTGCTTGGAGGACAGCACGATGGCTGGCGTTGCATCGGGCAGATCGACCAGGCTTGCCTGACTGCCCAGATCGTAGTCCCACACGTCTTTATGCACCGTCTGGAATCGCCAGACAGGTCGCCCTGTCGTTGCATCCAGTGCCACCAGAGCGGTCGAAAACTCGTTCTCCTGCGGGCTTCGGTCGGCGCTGTAATAGTCGACTGCGCTGTTGCCCATCGGCAGATAAACCAGACCCAGCGCCTCATCAGCCGACGCGGTAGTCCACATGTTGGGAGTGCCGCGGGTGAATTCCTTGCCCGGTTCCGGCCAACCGGTTTCGCCAGGCCGACCCAGATCCCAAGCCCAAAGACGCGCCCCGGTCACCGCATCGAACGCCTGAATCACCCCCGATGGGGCATTGTTCGTTTGTCCATCCAGAACCTGCTGGCCGGTGATGACAACACCCCGCACGATCACCGGTGGCGACGTGATCGAGACCATGCCTGGGTAGACCTGCCCCATGCCCTGTTTGATGTCGACCTGACCGTTGACGCCGAAATCGGCACACGGCCGTCCCGACGCCGCGTCCACTGCGATCAGGCGGCCGTCGAGCGTGCCTTCGATGATCCGCAAACTGCACGCAGTCTCACTCGCTGCAACCGCAGTGACATCTTGCGACGCGACATCCTGGGTGCCTTCCGATCCCGAATTTTGCACTGGCTCCACGGCGGCTGGGGCTGGTCTGCGATAGGCGGCCACGCCGCGACAGGTAGCCGAGTAAGGGATCCAGCTCGGCGAAACCTTGGGATCGAAGCGCCATAGTTCCGCCCCCGTTTTTGCATCGAGTGCGATGAGAATGTTCATTGCCGAACACAGATAAAGGCGATCGCCGATCTTCAGCGGGGTCGTCTCTGGCGCGTACTTTCCTTCGCCGGCGCCAGCGGGCAGATCCCCGGTGTGGGCTACCCAGGCACGCTGGAGTCCGCCGACATTGGCCGGCTTGATCTGGTCCAGGCGGGAGAAGCGGCGACCCTCGTAGGTTCCGCCCCAAGCGGGCCAGTCGCTACCAGTGGCCTGTTCCAGTCCAGCCAGGTTCATCTCGGGATAAGAACCGCGCACAGGATCGGGGCCGGATATCGCAGCGCCGAACAGCACCACAGCGAGGACCGCAATCGCACCCGCAGCACCTGCGAGCGCGAGCGGCCAGCTTGTCCGCCGAACGAGAAATGGGGTAACCAGTGCAACCAGGGCGAGCAAGATCGCGTGCGCGACCAGCCGCGGAACCAGAGCCCACGGGTCGGCGCCTGTCTCCCACAAAGCCCAGGGAATGGAGAGCGCGAATAGCGCCGCATACAGCCACGCGCCCAAGCGGTTGCGGCGGAAGATGAGCACGCCCGAAACGACGATTGCAGCACCGGTCAGCACGTAGTAGAGCGATCCACCAATCAACGCAAGCCAGATCCCGCCGGCCAGCAAAACTGCGCCGAACAACACCAGCACAACCCCCAGTACGGAAGTGAAGATGTTACGGCGTGCTCCCAATGAAGTAGCCGCGTCTCGTTCAACAGCGATTTCAGCCTTTGTCGATGAAGCCACGGCGACTCTCCTTTGTCTTGGCTCAAGCAAGTGGCTCAGGTTCGCGCACGGAAATCTTCCGCCCAGACCATCGGGATCCGTGCCGGGTACACCGTGCGGTCCTGAACACTCAAGTGTCGGTGCGCTCTCGAACAGAAGATGCTCTGCGAGCGGGGCAGACTGTTTTACCGCCCAGCGTTTGCTGCTGTTTGCTGTGTTGGCCAGGTCGCGTTTGGCTTGCCAATATCGCGGCGTGCCGCCGGGTCCCAGATACCGTGGAAGGACGTGAAAGGAACAACCCCATGAAGATCCAACTCAATACTGACCACCACATCGACGGCACCGAGGCGCTTGCCGCAGAGGTGAGTGCTACGCTTGAGCAGGCGCTGGAGCGGTTCAGCGAACATCTCACCCGGGTGGAAGTTCATCTGAGCGACGAAAACGGCGGCAAGAGTGGACAGCAAGATCAGCGCTGCATGCTGGAAGCCCGTCTCGAAGGTCGGCAGCCGGTCGCGGTAACCGACCAAGCTGCCACGCTGGTGCAGGCCGTGGATGGCGCCGCGCATAAAATGGCGCGTCTGCTGGACCACACGCTCGGGCGGTTGCACGACCATCGTGAAAAGGCGCCCGGCCCGCGGTTGTCCGAGACCGACCCCGCAGCAGACTGATGGCCGCGGCGGCGACTGCGTTGCAGCGGCAGATCGGTAGCGCGGGCGCCGATGAGCGTGTGCAAGCGCGCACGCTCGCGCTGTCGAGGTGGGAGAACGAGGGCGGCGCGTGCATGCCGCTGAGCACCGGCGACCAACACCCCCAACGCGACGCCGAAGCGGACTAGCTGCGCATCCGGGTCATCGCGCTGGAGAGCCTGTTCATCGCCTTGCTGGCCGATGCCGCCAAGCATCAGCGCACGCTCGCCCGCGACATGGCTGATTTCATTGCGGCGCGGCCAGCACACACACCACACCCTCCGACCCGGCGTGCCGCTGCAGCGATGCGCAGCCCGCTAGAACGCGCCGATCGATTCCGCCTCGGTAAACACACGTGAGCTGCGGCATGGCGAATCGCTCATCCACTTCGCGGACTGCTGCCGGGCGTGCCGAGCGAACGCGCTCGCTGCGCGCCGGACTACCCGCGTTGCGCCGGCTCCGTACGCTGGTGAACCGACCGGCGGCCGCCAAGGCGCTAAGTTCGCGCAAAGATCACCCTCAGGGTGCGTTCATGCTCAATCCACGTTCTGCCGCCGACGACTGCATCGTCAGGGAACTCGGGCCTAGGGACCACGGCCCGCTCGAGGCGCCCAGCAATATCGGCCGCGGGCGGCACGGCGTTGCAGGGCGGACGCGGGCGCGAACGGCCTTTGTGCTCGCCACGGTCCGACGCGTAACGCTCGGTCGGCTCGCGCAGATCGCGAAGATGTTCGGCCACCTCGCGGGGACGCAGGATTGCCTGACGATGGCAGCCTGTGCGGACCATCCGTGACGCTCGCCGGACGGCCCGCCGCGTGGTGGGGTCTGATCAAGCAGGTCGCGACCTTGTGGCGCGACGACTACGTGCCGAACATGGCTGCGGCGCTGGCCTACTACACGGTGTTCTCGCTGGCGCCGCTGCTGTTGATCCTGGTGTCGGTAGGCGGACTCGTGTTCGGAGAAGACGCCGCCCGCGGCGAGATTCAGGATCAGCTGCAGGCTCTCATGGGCGACCGCGCTGCCGACGCAGTGCAAGCCCTGCTGGCCGGCGTGCGCGAACCTGCCGAAGGCTTGACGGCTTCCGCAGTGGGTCTGTTGCTCCTGCTCATCGGCGCAACCACGATGTTTGCCAACCTGCAGCACGCGCTCGACCGGATCTGGCGGCAGCCGGACCGGCCGCGTGGGAGCGGATGGCTGACGCTCGTTCGTGGCCGTCTGATGGCGTTCGCGATGATCCTCGCGGTGGGCTTGCTGCTCGTTGTGTCGCTGCTAACCGGTGCCGTGCTCGCTGCTTTGGGTCGTAATCTCGATCCCGTCTTCGGCAACTGGCAGACCGTGGTGGAGTTCGGCAACGCCATCGGGAGCTTTCTCTTGGTGGCTTTCATGTTCGGCCTCATCTACAAAGTCATGCCGCGCCAGCGGGTGCTGACGACAGACGTCTGGCTCGGGGCCTTTCTGGCCGCCCTGCTTTTCACTGCCGGCAAGTACGTCATCGGCGCCT
>JBBSDI010000215.1:0-6684 GCA_038249585.1 Lysobacterales bacterium
CTAGCCGCGCGTCCCAGCCGATAGGTCATGTTGCAAACGTATTCATAACGAATGCAGCGTGCGCGCGTACGCGCCGGTGAGCGCAGAATGGGGCGTAGACGCCGCGAATCCGCCCCCCCGTTGAGCGTTGCCGTCCAGCCCGCGAGTCGACCCGAATGACCTACTGCACGCAAGATCCGTCGCGCATCCCGGGCCAATTTGCTGCATTGCGGCATGTGCGCGATTGGCTCTTCGCGCTGGCTTTTGCAGGTACCGGGTGTTGCATCGCAGCAGAGGCGGGAGCAGCACCGGACGGCGCAACGCAGTCGCCCACGACACTCGCAAACCCGGGCCCGCTCCATGTGCCCTCGCCGGACTGGCGCGAGCAGATCATCTACTTCCTGATGATCGACCGCTTCGACGACGGCGATCCGGCCAACAACGACCAGGGCCAGGGCGAGTTCGATCCGGCCAGCGGCGCGCACTACAGCGGCGGCGACCTGCACGGCATCAGCCGACGCCTGAACTACATCCGCGGCCTGGGCGCCACCGCGGTCTGGATCACACCGCCCGTCGCACATCAATGGTGGGACGATGCGGTGCGCTACGGCGGCTATCACGGGTATTGGGGCACGGACTTCACGGCGATCGATCCGCACTTCGGATCGCTGGCCGACTACCAGCAGCTATCGCGCGCGCTGCACGCCGCGGGCATGTATCTGGTGCAGGACATCGTGGTCAATCACGTGGGCAACTACATCCGCTATCCGCAAGCGTGGGATGCGAACGATCCCACGGTCGGTTTCGTGTCCAACAGCGACCGCGGCGGGCGCCGCGCACCGACGCAGGCGCCATTCACGCGCAATGATCCACGCGATCCCGCGCAGCGCGCAGAGGCGATCTATCACTGGACGCCGACCATTCGCGATGGCCGCGACCGCTATCAGGAACTGAACTACCAGCTCGCCGATCTGGACGATCTCAACACCGGGAATCCGCAAGTGCAGGCGGCCTTGCGTCGCAGCTACGGGCACTGGATCGCACAGGCCGGCGTGGATGCCTTTCGGGTCGACACCGCGTTCTACGTACCGCCGGCGTTCTTCACCGATTTCCTTGACTCCGATGACCCTGATGCGCCGGGAATCGCGCGGGTGGCGGCGGCCACCGGGCGTCGGGATTTTCATGTGTTCGGCGAAGGCTTCGGCATCGATCCGCCGTTTGCCGACGCACAAGCGCGCAAGATCGATGGCTACCTGCGCGAAGCCGGCGGCCGCGCGATGCCGGGCATGATCAACTTTCCGCTGTACGGCAGCACGCTCGACGTATTTGCGCGCGGGCGACCGACTGCAACACTCGGCCACCGCGTGCGCAGCATGATGCGACTGCATGCCAGGCCGCAGCTGATGCCGAGCTTCGTCGACAACCACGACGTGGATCGGTTTCTCGCCGGCGGCAGTTTGGCCGGGCTGCAGCAGTCGCTGCTGCTGATCATGACCCTGCCCGGCATTCCCACCATCTACTACGGCACCGAGCAGGCGTTCGGGCGGCCGCGCGCGGCGATGTTCGCAGGCGGATACCAGTCAGGCGGCCGCGATCACTTCGACACCGACGCGCCGCTGTACCGGCAGATCGCCGCCATGGCAACGCTGCGCCGCGCGCACAAGGTGTTTACCCACGGCACGCCGAAGGTGCTGTTCGAGACCGCGGCAGGCCCCGGCGCTTTCGCCTACGAAATGCAGTACGAGGCTGCGCGCGCGATCGTGGTGTTCAACAGCGCCGACCGCGAGGCGCTGCTGGATAACCTCGACACCGGCTTGCCGGCCGGCACCACGCTGCGCGGTACCTTCGATCTGAGTGGCGCTACCCGCGACCTGCGGGTGGGTGCCAGTGGCAAACTCAGCCTGCGCCTGGCGCCGCGAGCGGGCATGTTATGGATCGCAGATCGATCGACTGCGGGCAAGCTTTCTTCGGGTTCGGGCGCGCCACGCCTGCGCCTGGATGCAACGCCCGCCAAGCCCGTGCGCGAAGATTTCAGCATCAGCGGTCGCGCAACCGGCACCGATCGCGTACAGCTGGTCATCGACGGCGATCTGAGCCGTGCGATCGACCTTTCGCCCGATGCCAAAGGACGCTGGTCTACGCGCATCGACACCGCCAGCATGATCGATCCTGCAGTCGAACACCGGCTGGTGGCGTGGTCGCTGGATCCAGAGGCGGTGAGTGCCGCACGCACGTTCCGTGTCGCCCGCGTATGGCAGCTGCTGGCGCAGACCACGGATCCGGCGGGCGATGATCATGGTCCGGATGGACGTTATCGCTATCCATCCGATCCCAGCTGGGGCGATAACCGCCAGATGGATCTGCGCGGTGCGCGGGTGTCGGGCTCCGGCGGAGCGATGCGGATCGAACTGCCGATGCACCGGATCACCACCGGCTGGAATCCAGCCAACGGCTTCGACCATGTCGCGTTCACCATCTTCATCGGCTTTCCCGATCGCGCGGCGGGCGCGACCGTCATGCCGAAGCAGAACGCGACGCTTCCGCACGACCTTCGCTGGCACTACCGCCTGCGCGCGCACGGCTGGACCAATGCGCTATTCGCAGCCACGGGTGCCACTGCCACGGCCGATGGCACATCCGTGGTGCCGGCTGCCGACATCCAGGTCGATGCGCAGGCACACACCGTCACCTTTACCGTGCCGGCGGCATCGCTGGGCAATCCGCGGTCGCTGGACGGGGCCATCGTCTATGTCACCACCTGGGACTACGACGGCGGCTATCGCGCGCTCGGCCTGGATCCGAAATCGCATGGATTCACCGGCGGCGACGGCGCCGTCGACCCGCTGGTGATGGACGATCTGCTGTTGCAGATTCCGGCCAGCGACCGCCGCGATGATCTCAAGCCGCCACGCGACGGCAGTTGAAGAATCCGTTCAGGGTCAGGCGCCCACGGCGCGGATCATCGCTGAGCAACGTCGGATCGTGGATATCGCCGCAATGGAACAGGCTGCCGTCGTAGAAGATCATGCGGTTCCAGCGCGCCTGGACGGTGAGCACGCGCTCGAACCACTGATTCGACGCACCCGGATAGCCCTGCGGCAGGCCATAGGTGCGCTCGAAGGTGTCGCGATCCATGCTCGCTGAATCCTCGATCAGCGCTTCGATCTCGGGCAGCGCACAGCGCGGACGGAAAAAGCTGGTGCCGCCCAGTGCTGCATCCGTGAACAGATACAGCACCGATGCGCCGGCGCACTTGTCCGGCGGAAGGTTGAAGCGATCGCGATGGCAGATCCACTGCTGCGGTTCAAGCCGCCCCGGCGGCGTGGTCACCATCGCCAGCCGACTGTACATGCGCTCGGTGCGCCGCACACCGAGCAGGCCGCGGATGTGTTCGGCGAAAAAAACATCGAGGCGCGCAGACACCGCATCGGGCATCCGCAGCTCCGGGCCGGGATAGGCGTTGAATCCCGCCGGCGCTGCATCGGCCCAGTGCTGTGCGGCGAGCTCGACCACCCGCTCGGGCTCCAGCAGCGCATCGTCGACCACGTGGCAGGCGTGGCCATCGAACAGCGGAATCGATTCGATGCGCGGGTGCGAATTGAACACGGCGGGAGTGGGCAGGATGCGGATTGGGAGTTGGTGCGCGATCCTAGCGCCTGCGCGCGCAATCCGCCGCTGCGTGCTCGAACCGCTCCGGTCCCTGTGGCAGTATCGCGGCAGCGCAAGGGAGCGATGCACATGAAGCGTCTGGTTGCCCTGCTGCTGCTGGCGTACGCGCTGCCGACCCACGCCGACAGCCCGCCGCAGGTCCAGTCCGGCCGCATCGAGCGGCTCGCGGATTTCGCATCGGCGCTGGTGCCGCCGCGCCATATCGACGTCTGGCTACCGGACCGCTATCCCGCCGACGGTCCCTACAGCGTGCTGTACATGCACGATGGGCAGATGCTGTTCGATGCAGCGACCACCTGGAATCGGCAGGAGTGGCGGGTCGACGAGGTCGCCGGTGGATTGATTGCCGCTGGCAGCGTGCGTCCGTTCATCGTCGTCGGCATTTGGAATGCAGGCAAAGCGCGGCACGGCGAGTACTTCCCGCAGCAGCCCTTCGATGCGCTGGACGCCGCGCAGCAGACCGCGCTGCTCGCGCTCGAACGCGCTCCTGGCCAACCGCTATTCGCCGACGGCGTGTACTCGGACCGCTATCTGCGCTTCCTGGTCGAAGAGCTCAAGCCCGTGATCGATGCGCGCTTCCGCACCCAGCGCGGACCCGAGCACACGTTCATCATGGGATCGAGCATGGGTGGTCTGATCTCGATGTATGCCATGGCCGAGTATCCGCAGGTGTTCGGCGCTGCCGCCTGCCTGTCGACCCACTGGCCGGGCACGTTCCTGCGCGATGACAACCCGGTGCCGGACGCGTTTGTCGACTACATCAACGACGCGTTTCCCGCTGCCGGCGCACACCGGATCTATTTCGATCACGGCACCGCCACCCTCGATGCCTGGTACCCGCAACTGCAGCAGCAGGTCGATGCGGTGCTGCGACGCAAGGGCTACGACGAGGGCAACTGGACCACGCGCGTGTTTCCGGGCGCCGATCATTCCGAGGCGGCGTGGAGCGCGCGCCTGGCCGAGCCACTGCAGTTTCTGCTCGCCGCGCCGCAAGCGGATGCCAAGGCCCCCTGAAAAGCATGCATGCGAGCGGCATCCGGCTGCAACAGGCACGCAGGCCAGTGACGCGCAAGAGCACAATGCTGCCGCGCTACATCGCCTTGCGCTG
The DNA here is from genome assembly GCA_038249585.1 of Lysobacterales bacterium. GTDB lineage: Bacteria > Pseudomonadota > Gammaproteobacteria > Xanthomonadales > Ahniellaceae > UBA4656. Next base: position 4,757 of record JBBSDI010000215.1, read on the forward strand.
CGGACTGGCGAAGTCCATCGGCTCCGCGCGACAGTGTTTGGCGATGAAGTCCTGGTGCAGCGGCATCACGTCGGAGGCGCGCTCCAGCACCGCGCGGGTGCCGGCAACCATCTGCCGCAGCTCCTCGGCGCTGAGGTTGTCGACCATCGGATGATAGCTGCGCGGCATCATGTGCTGGCCGATCATCACCTGCATCCAGCTGACTTCGGTGAACAGCTCCTCGCGCTCGCGGAACACCAGACCCGAGTCGCGGAACAACGCGATCTTCCTGGCGAGGCTGTCCGGAACCGGCATCTCGCGGCAGTAGTTCCAGAACGGCGAGTCGTTGCGCTCGGTGGCTTTGTAGTGCAGCACCAGAAAGTCGCGACTGCGCTCGAACTCGAACTGCAGCTGGCGGTTGTACTCGTCGACCAGCACGCTGTCGCAGCGCCGATCGGGAAACATCGCGACCAGCTTGGCGATGTTGGAATGGATGAAGTGGATCGAGGTCGACTCCAGCGGCTCCATGAATCCACTGGCCAGACCCACCGCGACCACGTTGCGATTCCAGAACTGCTTGCGCTTGCCGGTGACGAAACGCAGCGGGCGCGGTTCGGCCAGCGCTTCGCCGTCGAGGTTGGCCAGCAGGGTGGCCGCCGCCTCGTCGTCGCTGATGTAGTCCGAGCAATACACGTAGCCGTTGCCGGTGCGATGCTGCAGCGGGATGCGCCACTGCCAGCCCGCGCTGCGCGCGGTCGAGCGCGTGTACGGGGTGATGTCGGGCGTGCCGCGGCACGGCACGGCCAGTGCACGGTTGCACGGCAGCCACTGCGACCAGTCCTCGTAGCCGGTGTGCAGAGCCTGCTCGATGAGCAGCCCGCGAAATCCGGAGCAATCGATGAACAGATCGCCGTCGATGCGCGCGCCGCTTTCCATCACTACCGCATCGACGAAACCGCTTTCGGGGTGCAGCAGCACCTCGCGCACCTTGCCCTCGGTGCGCACCACCCCCCATTGTTCGGCCTTGGCGCGCAGGTAGCGCGCGTACAGCCCGGCATCGAAGTGGAACGCGTAGGAGATGTTCGACAACGGCGAGTTCTGCACGTTGGCCGAACGCATGAAACGGTTCTTGCGCGAGGCGATCGCATGGAAGGTGTACTCGCCGATGTCCGGGCCCACCTCGCCGGCCAGATACAGCTTCAGCCAGTACTGGTAGAACTGCACCAGGCCCAGATCGCGCCCGCCGGTGGTGCCGAAGGTGTGGATGTAGCGATGTCCGAGCCGGGTCCAGTTGACGAACTCGATGCCCAGCTTGAACGTGGCCTGGGTCTGGCGTACGAACTCGTCCTCGTCGATGCCCAGCGTGGCATTGAAGTGGCGGATCTGCGGGATGGTGGCTTCGCCGACACCGACCGTGCCGATCTCCTCGGATTCGACCAGATCGATCCGCACACTGCGATCGAGCAGCTTGGAGAGCAAAGACGCCGCCATCCAGCCGGCGGTTCCGCCACCGACGATGACGATCTTGCGGATACGTTGGTCTTCCATCTTCGGTTTCTGCGGCGAGGGTCGTAGGATGTGGTCGGTGCGTGCTGGTTGCGGTCGCGACGTTCGGCTGCGCGAGCGTATGCCGCGTGGCTTCGGCGACATCCTACCCAATCAGCTTTGGCCTGCGCGTGCAGACCTGTGCTGCACAACATAAGGGAACATCCGATGCCACTGCAACGGTTTGCCGCACCCATGCTCTTGCTGTGCTGTGCTGCCCCATGCTGCGCTGCGACAAGCGCCGCCGCCGCGGATCTCGCCGAGTGCACGGCCGTGAACTCCATGCAAACCCTGCATCCGGCGGCCATCGCCGCGCACGATGCGCGTGCGGTCTGGATCGATGGGCAGCGGCTGCATTGGGCTGGTGTCGCGCCCGGCGGTCGATTCGCGCTGTATCACGACGC
>JBBSDI010000216.1:0-6555 GCA_038249585.1 Lysobacterales bacterium
GGCCCTGGGCAATCCGCGCGCGAGAGCTATCCCGGTGCCGCGCGCGCGTTTCGCGACCTGCGCGCACGGCGCCATATCATCCTCGTCGACCAGCGCGGCACCGGCGGCAGCAAGCGCCTGTCGTGTACGCCGACCGAGGCCGAGATGGTGCCCGGCGCGATGGATTCGGCCGAGTCGTTCCGCGCATTCGCGGCACGCTGCCGCGACGCGCTGTCAAAGGACGCGGACCTGCGCCACTACACCACCAGCGATGCAGTGGGCGATCTGGATCGGGTGCGCGCAGCGATCGGTGCCGAGCAGATCAACCTGGTCGGGATCTCCTATGGCACCCGGGTCGGACTGGAATACCTGCGGCGCTTTCCCGAGCGCACGCGCACCCTGGTGCTCGACGGCGTAGTGCCGCCGCAGCTGAAGCTCGGCAACGATCACGCGAAGAATCTCGAAGCCGCGCTGGACCTGCAGTTCGCGCGCTGCGCGCAGGATCCGGAGTGCCGCGAGCGCTTTGGCGCGCCGCGCGCCAACCTCGATGCGCTGCTGGCGCGGCTGCGCGCAGCACCGGTCAAGGTGACGTTGCGCGATCCGGTCACCGGGGTCGAATCCGAACAGCGCTTCGGTGCTTCGGACCTGGCGACGGTGGTGCGCCTGTTCGCCTATGCGCCGGGCTACATGTCGATGCTGCCGCTGGGGTTGGCCGAGGCCGCGGCCGGGCGCTACGACACCCTGCTCGCGCAGTCGCGCATGGTCGGCGAGGTGATGGGCGAGACGATCGCGCTGGGCATGCACTTCGCGGTCTCCTGCGCCGAGGATGCCGATGGACTCATCGTCGATCCGGCGGATGCTGCGAGCACGCTCGGCACCATGTTGATCGACGGCATCAAGGGCGCTTGCGCGGAGTGGCCGCGTGGCGCGAAGCCCGATGACTTCAACCAGCCGGTACGCAGCGACAAGCCGGTGCTGCTGCTATCGGGCGAGCTCGATCCGGTGACCCCACCGCGCTACGGCGAACAGGTGCTCGCCGACTTGCCCAACGGGCGCCATCTGATTGCGCGCGGCACCGGCCACAACGCGCTGCCGGCGGGCTGCATGCCACGCCTGGTGAGCCTGTTCGTGCAGGACGCCAACGCACGCGATCTCGACGTCTCGTGCCTGGACCGGCTCGAGTACACACCGCCGTTCGCCGGCTTCTACGGCTGGGAGCCCTGAGCCATGATCGAAGTCCAGGATTTGCGCAAGACCTTCAAGACCAAGACCGGCCCGGTCAAGGCCGTCGACGGCGTGTCGTTCATCGCGCGCGACGGCGAGATCACCGGCCTGCTGGGGCCCAATGGCGCGGGCAAGACCACTACCCTGCGCATGCTCTACACCCTGATGGCGCCGGAGACCGGTCGCGTGCTGGTCGAGGGCATCGACGCGGCGCGCGATGCGACCGCCGTGCGCCGCGTGCTGGGCGTGCTGCCGGATGCGCGCGGCATCTACAAGCGCTTTACCGCGCGCGAGAACATCGAGTACTTCGGACGCCTGCACGGCCTGGATGCGGACACCATCCGCACGCGCACCGATACGCTGGTCGCAGCCCTCGACATGGGCGACTTCGCCGACCGGCGTGCGGAGGGCTATTCGCAGGGCCAGCGCACCAAGACCGCGATCGCGCGCGCGATGGTCCACGATCCGCGCAACGTGGTGCTCGATGAACCCACCAACGGGCTGGATGTGATGACTACCCGCGCGATGCGCGGCTTTCTGCAGAAACTGCGCAGCGAAGGCCGCTGCGTGCTGTTCTCCAGCCACATCATGCAGGAGGTCGCCGCACTGTGCGATCGCATCGTGGTGATCGCCAAGGGCCACGTGGTGGCCGAGGGCACGCCCGATGAGCTGCGCGAGCGCACCGGCCTTGCCAACCTCGAGGACGCCTTCGTGAAGATCATCGGCAGCGACGAGGGACTGTTCGCATGAAAACCATCCTCACCGTCTTCCGCAAGGAAATCACCGACGCCTTCCGCGATCGCCGGATGGTGATGGTCAACTTCCTGCTGGTGCCGCTGCTGATCCCGATCGTGTTCGGCACCCTGACCTCGGTCGGCACCAAGCAGCAGCGCGAGCGGCTGGAGAATCCGCTCGAGCTGCCGGTGGTCGGTAGCGAGCGCGCGCCGAACCTGGTCAACTGGCTGCGCGCGCACAACGTCGACGTAAAGCTCATCGATGGCGGCCTCGACGAGGCGATCCGGGCGCAGAAGTTCGACGTCGGGCTGAGCATTCCCGACAGCTTCGCCGAAGACTGGCGCAAGAGCCGCCCGGCCGAGTTGCAGCTGACCTTCGACTCCTCGCGCGCGACCCAGACCGGGCAGTCGGTCGAGCGTATCGGCGCTCTGCTGGCCGCCTATGGCGGCGAGCTCGGCTCACTGCGCCTGATCGCGCGCGGCATCCATCCCGGCGTAGCCTCGCCGGTGCTGCTGAGCAACCGCGACCTGGCCCTGCCTTCGGCCAGTCCGATCGTGGCGTTCTTCGTCGCCTACCTGCTGCTGATGCTGTCGTTCATCGGCGGCATGCACCTGGCGATGGATTCTACCGCCGGCGAGCGCGAACGGCAGTCGCTGGAACCGCTGCTGGCCACGCCGGTCACGCGCGAGGGCATCGTCAGCGGCAAGATCCTCGCCACCGCGGCATTCGCGATCGCCAGCATCACCACCACCGGCGTGTTCTACAAATTCGGCTTCGGCTTTTTCGCCGAAGAAGGCTCGCGCGCCTTCGTCGACACCTCCGCGGTGCTGCTCGGCCAGCTGTTCGCGGTGATCCTGCCGGTGGTGCTGCTCGGCGCGGTGCTGACCACCCTGCTCGCCGCCCAGGCCAAGAGCTATCGCGAAGCCGGCAGCTACGTCTCGCTGCTGATGTTCATCCCGATGGTGCCGGTGTTTGCCGGGCAGTTCCTGGTGGTCAAGGAAAAATTGTGGATGTTCGCCATCCCGCTGTTCGCGCAGAACCAGATGATCACGCGCCTGGTGCGCGGCGAATCGCTGAGCGCGCAGGAATGGGCGCTGGGTATGGGCAGCGGGCTGGCTCTGGTGCTGGTGACGTGGCTGATCGCCGCGCGCCTGTACCGCCGCGAGCAGTTGGCGATCTCGGGCTGAGCAAGACCCCATGCGGCCTGCGGCGCATGCGCGCCGCAGGCCGCGCGTCTTACACTCAGCGCCAGTCCCCCGTTGCGAGGCTTCCATGAAAGTACGTGCCGCCGTCGCCCATCGCGCCGCCGCTCCGCTGACGATCGAAACCGTCGACCTCGACGGCCCGCGCGCGGGCGAAGTGCTGGTCGAGATCAAGGCCACGGGCTTGTGCCACACCGACAAGTACACCCTGTCCGGTGCCGATCCCGAGGGCCTGTTCCCGGCCATTCTTGGCCATGAGGGTGCCGGCATCGTGGTCGATGTCGGGCCCGGCGTTAAGTCGCTGAAGAAAGGCGATCATGTGATCCCGCTGTACACGCCCGAGTGCCGCGAGTGCGAGTACTGCCTCAATCCGAAGACCAACCTGTGCCAGGCGATCCGCAGCACCCAGGGCCAGGGCCTGATGCCCGACGGCAGCAGCCGGTTTTCGATCGGCGGCGAGAAGCTGCACCACTACATGGGCACCTCGACCTTCGCCAACTTCACCGTGCTGCCGGAGATCGCGCTGGCGAAGATCCGCGAGGACGCGCCCTTCGACAAGGTCTGCTACATCGGCTGCGGTGTCACCACCGGCATTGGCGCTGTGATCTACACCGCCAAGGTCGAAGCCGGTTCCAAGGTGGTGGTATTCGGCCTCGGCGGCATCGGTCTGAACGTGATCCAGGGCGCGCGCATGGTCGGCGCGGACATGATCATCGGCGTCGATATCAATCCCGGCCGCCGCGCGATGGCCGAAAAGTTCGGCATGACGCACTTCGTCAACCCCAGGGAGGTCGAGGGCGATCTGGTGGCGTATCTGGTCAGCCTCACCAAGGGCGGCGCCGACTACAGCTTCGAGTGCGTCGGCAACACCTCCCTGATGCGACAGGCGCTGGAGTGCTGCCACAAGGGCTGGGGCACCTCGGTGATCATCGGCGTGGCCGATGCCGGCAAGGAGATCTCCACCCGACCCTTCCAGCTGGTCACCGGCCGCAACTGGCGCGGCAGCGCCTTCGGTGGCGCGCGCGGCCGCACCGACGTGCCGAAGATCGTCGACTGGTACATGGACGGCAAGATCAACATCGACGATCTGATCACCCACACGATGCCGCTGGAGCAGATCAACCACGGCTTCGACCTGATGACGCGCGGCGAATCGATCCGCTCGGTGGTGATCTACTGATGGCGCTTAAGACCATCAGCGAACAGCGCTGCTTCGGCGGCGTGCAGGGCATCTACCGCCACATGTCGAGCGCATGCGCAGGTGCGATGCGCTTTTCCGTCTACCAGCCGCCGCAGGCAGCGCACGCCAAAGTGCCGGTGCTGTACTTCCTCGCCGGTCTGACCTGCAGCGAAGAGACGTTCATGATCAAGGCCGGCGCGCAGCGGCTGGCCGCCGAGTTGGGACTGCTGCTGATCGCACCCGACACCAGCCCGCGCAACACCGGCACTGCCGGTGAATCCGACGACTGGGAGTTCGGCGCTGGCGCGGGCTTCTACCTCGACGCGACCCAGGCGCCGTGGTCTGCCCACTTCCGCATGCACGACTACGTGGTCAACGAACTGCCCGCACTGATCGCTGCAAACTTCGCCGCCGACACCACGCGCGCAGGGATCTTCGGCCACTCCATGGGCGGCCATGGCGCACTGACCATCGCACTGAAGCATCCCGGGCGCTATCGCTCGGTCTCGGCCTTCGCACCGATCGTCGCGCCAAGCCAGGTGCCGTGGGGAGTGAAAGCGCTGCCGCGCTTTCTCGGCGAACACCGCAGCACCTGGACCGCCTACGACACCTGCAGCCTGCTCGATTCCGGCCACCGCTTCGGCGCCGCACTACTGGTCGACCAGGGCGAAGCCGACAAATTTCTCGCATCACAACTGCAGCCCGAACGCCTCGAAGCCGCATGCACTGCCGCCGGCCAACCGCTCATCCTGCGCCGCCAACCCGGTTACGACCACAGCTATTGGTTCATTCAGAGCTTCATCGGCGACCATCTGCGCCATCACGCAACCGCGCTGCAACACGACAGGCGATGAAGATGCCTCGGTTGGCCTAGGTTTTGAGGGCCGCTTCGATATCTTCCAGCCGCGCGTTGGTGAAGGTCTTGGCGATCTCCCTGATGATCCGCTTGGTGGTTTCGTCATGCAGCTGCGGACGCAGTTGACCCAAGGTCTGCGGATCGGCAATCAGTACCAGGACCGAATACTCCTGTTTGAGTGCTGCAGCGTTCAGGCGATGCGCAAGCTGTTTGGCAAACGTTGCCTCGTCGGTCGCCTGCGAAGTTTGCTCCGATGGCCGACTGCCGGAAGGGCCATCGTCGTCCAGATCTTCCGGCGCCAGCAGCGTGTGCTGCTTGAGGGAAATCGTGGTGGCGTTGCCGATGTTATGGAACATCCGCGCGCCTGCCCCATCGGCGACCACGACCCAGGCTCCCGTTGGAATCCTCTGCATGCTGTTCTCCTGATCTTTGGTTGGGCGCTGAACGCTGCGCTAGTGAGTGTTGCACAGCGTACGTGTATGCAACGTTCCTTGAACGCCTCTCACCGCGCTGCGCGCCAGGACGCGGTCAGGTTCGAATGGAACTGATTTTGCGCCGACCACCATCCGAGCGCAAACGCACGCCATCCAACAACCGAAACGCTTGCCTTGTTTCGCGCACAGCCGTTTGATCCGGATCGTTCCTGCGCGCGGGCGGTGAACGCCTTCGTTTCCCGTCGCGTCGCCGGTGGCCCGTAGGTACGGCGTACCTCGACTGCAGCGTTGTGCGGTGCGCGGCAACGTTTGCCGGCTGCCACGGTGTCGCGGTTACTGCGATTGACCGAGCAGCGGTCGGCTGACCCCGCGCCGCGCGCGAGATCCTGGCAGCCGCATCGGATTCCGCTGGTTGCTTGCCCCACGGTGTCGCTGAACGATACCGCGCACAACCAGGTGGCAGTCCCGCAATAACGCACCCCGCGCCCAACAGTGGGGTTTCCCTCGCGCCGACTGTGGATCCAGCGCTAATTGTCCGGCGCCCTGGTCGACGCGGCCACCTGTTAAACGCCTGCGGAGCGGAACGGCGAGCATACGCTGCTTCTTGGTGACGTGTCCCCTGACACGTTTATCCCGATGTGATGCTCGAACAGCTGTTCGTCCAGGGGCTGGAGCGCTTGGGGCTCCGCACGGACCCAGCGACTCGCGCGCGAGGGTGCTACAGCGCCGAAGGATGGCAGGGGTTGCGACTGTTGCCGCGAGAGAGCTGGTGTTTGAACGGCTTCCGGCGCGCGCGAGTCGACAGGATTCCGGATCGGCCTGCCGTGCGACCTCGGGTTCTGCGCGGTTGCCGGCTCAGGCTCGTGATCGCGACGCGCGCTCTGGCTTGTACGTGCCTTTCATGGGGACGCTGCACTGGTGCTGCTAGACTGATTTCTCGTTGCA
>JBBSDI010000217.1:0-6551 GCA_038249585.1 Lysobacterales bacterium
CAGCAGCAACGCCGCGAACTGCCCGACCGCAACCGCGTCGATCACGGTGCCGACCGGTACCCAGGTCTACTACTGCTATCAGGCCACCAACACCGGCACCCTGACCCTGCAAACGCACAACTTGACCGATACCGCGTTTGCAACGCCAGTATTGACCAGCCTTCAGTTCACCCTGGCCGCAGCGGCCAGCAGCCCGTGGGTGGTGAGCCCGGCGGTGACGGTGACCGGCAGCACCAGCTCGGCCGCCAGTTGGACAGCTTGTGCCCAGGCCACCAGTTGCGCCGGTGCACCTGCCGGAACGACTGCGGCAGCGACAGTTGCCGCCGGTGCGGTGACGGCCGGGCTCCAGCAGGCCGCCGCACAGGCAGTAACGACGCTGGGTCGACCGGCGCTGATCCTGCTGGCGCTGCTCGTGTTGGGCGTTGCCGTGGTGGTCATCCGCCGCCACTGATGCAAAGCGCGCTGCACGACTGACCGAAAGCGGCCGGAGCGATCCGGCCGTTTTCATTTGGCGCGCCGCGCAAGCTGCGGGTTGCGCCACCGGATGCACTCGCCGTCCGGCGAGCAGCGTGGCGGCGCACTATAATCGCCGGCTTCGCGCCGCCCCGCGGCCTCGGTCCACCGCCCCATGTCCCAACAGACTTCCGAAACGGCGCGCCGCCGCACGTTCGCCATCATCTCCCACCCCGACGCCGGCAAGACCACGCTGACCGAGAAGCTGCTGCTGTTCGGCGGTGCGATCCAGATGGCCGGCTCCGTCAAGGGTCGCAAGGCCGCGCGCCATGCCACCTCCGACTGGATGGCGCTGGAGAAGGAGCGCGGCATTTCGGTGACCAGTTCGGTGATGCAGTTTCCCTACGAGGGTCGCATCATCAACCTGCTCGACACCCCCGGGCACGCGGATTTCGGCGAAGACACCTATCGGGTGCTGACCGCGGTCGACTCCGCACTGATGGTGATCGACTGCGCCAAGGGCGTGGAGGAGCGCACCATCAAACTCATGGAGGTATGTCGGCTGCGCGATACGCCGATCATGACTTTCATCAACAAGCTCGACCGCGAGGGTCGCTCGCCGATCGACCTTCTCGACGAGGTCGAGAGCGTGCTCCAGATCCAGTGCGCCCCGGTGACCTGGCCGATCGGCATGGGCTCGCGGCTGAAAGGCGTCTACCACCTGATCGACGACGAGGTGCATCTGTTCGAGCCCGGGCGCAATTTCACCCGCCAGGATTCGACGATCCTGAAACTCGACGACCCCGCGCTGCGCGCGCGAATCGGCGAGGAGGCATGGAAGGAACTGCGCGAAGAGCTGGACCTGGTCAAGGGCGCCTCGCACCCGTTCGATCCCGCGGAATATCTTGCCGGTCGCCAGACGCCGGTGTTCTTCGGCTCGGCGGTGAACAATTTCGGCGTGCAGCTGCTGCTGGATTTCTTCGTGCAGAATGCGCCCTCGCCGCAGCCGCGCGCGACCACCTCGCGCACCATCGCGCCGGACGAGGAGCGCATGTCGGGGTTCGTATTCAAGATACAGGCCAACATGGACCCGCAGCACCGCGACCGCGTCGCCTTCATGCGCATCTGCTCGGGCCGCTTCGATGCCGGCATGAAGGCGCTGCATGTGCGACTGGGCAAGGACGTGAAGCTGGCCAACGCGCTGACCTTCATGGCCTCCGACCGCGAGCTGGTCGAGCAGGCGTGGCCGGGCGATGTGATCGGTCTGCACAACCACGGCACGATTTCGATCGGCGATACCTTCACCGAGGGCGATTCGCTGTCGTTCACCGGCATTCCGAACTTCGCCCCGGAGCTGTTTCGCCGCGCGCGCCTGCGCGACCCGCTGAAGATCAAGCAATTGAGCAAGGGCCTCGCGCAGCTGTCCGAAGAAGGCGCCACGCAGTTCTTCCGCCCGCTGATGTCGAACGATCTGATTCTCGGCGCGGTGGGGCTGCTGCAGTTCGACGTGGTGGCGTATCGGCTCAAGGACGAATACGGCGTCGATTGCGGCTTCGAGACGGTGGCGGTGTCGACCGCCCGCTGGGTACGCTGCGATGATCCGAAAAAGATGGAGGAGTTCCGCGAGAAGGCGGCCCCGAATCTGGCTCTGGATGCCGCCGGACTGCTGGTTTACCTGGCGCCCACCCGGGTCAACCTGCAACTCACGCAGGAGCGCTGGCCGCAGGTGATCTTCGACGCGACCCGCGAGCATGCGAGCGCGATCGTCGATTGATGCCCACATCCGGCGCTTGGCCGGCGCTGCATGTTTCAGCCGCCGAACTGATCGACAAAAATCGGATCGTCGCTGGCGGTGTTGGACGCGATCACCGCGTCGCTCTCGTAGGACATGCTGAAGATCACGTCGTCGATCGCTGCCGTGCTCGCGGTACTGTCGACGCTGGGCTCACCGCCGGCGCGAAACAGCATGCCAGCGAGGAGGGCAACGCCCATGGCGCCCGCAGCCATTGCCAATCCCGGCCGCCAGCTGCGGCGTGCCGGCAGCGCGGTGAGCACCCGTTCGCCTGCAGCGAGCGCCTCGATCTGCGTCTGGCTATCGCGCACCGCGCGATACGCCAGCAGCGCCGGCGCCGACTCGGCGAGTGCTTCGACCACTGCATCATGGCGCTGACTGAGCCGTTCGCCGGCTGCCACCCGCGCCACATCATCGGCAGCGATGCCGCTGTCGCGGCTGGCGCTGGCTAGGCGAAAGATCGCCGAGAGGCTTGGTTTGCTCATCTTGGCTTCGGTCATCGCAGGCTTAGTCATCGAAATCACCCAGACCCAGTTCACGCAACGCTTGTTTGAGTTCGTCGAGGCCGCGCGTCACCAGCTTGCGGATTGCCTCGGCCGAGACGCCTTCGAGTTCGGCGATCTCCGGCAAGGAATACCCCTGCAGGTGCAGCTTGACCGGTATGCGGCGGCGGACCGGCAGCGCCCCGATGCAGCGCATCACGTGATCCACGTGCTGCCCATCCATCGCGGCGCGGTCTGCTCCCTCGGCGACCAGACCCGCCGGGCCGGCTTCGGAATCGGACTCCGGGAGCGGATCGGCGGCTCTCACCGCGGCCCGCCGCCCGGCGTCGATCACGACGCTGGCGACCACCTTCTGCACATAAGACGCACCAAGGACCTCGATCCGGTCACTTTCCAGCGCCTTCCACAGACGGATCCGGGTTTCCTGCTCGATTTCGTCCAGATCCACACCAGCCCGCCCACGGCAGTGGATGGCCACCGAGCGGCGCAAACGGGCCGTCAACTCGGTCAACTGCCGCGCGATGCGGGCTTTGCGCAGGGATTCAGGGTCGGTCACGGCGCCAAGAATACGCGACGGCAGGCCGAACCTTGCCACACCACGCGCGTTGTCGCGCGCAGGCGCAACAGACCTCGTCTATTGGTCAACTGGCGATATAGCGCTGCAGCTCGGCGATCTCGCGCTGCTGGTCCTCGATGACGGCCTTGACCAGATCGCCGATCGAGAGCACGCCGGCGACCCTGCCCTGCTCGACCACCGGCAGGTGGCGGATCTTCTTTTCGGTCATCAGCATCATGCAGGTGTTCACGCTGTCGAGCATGCCCACCGTGAGCACCGGCGAGGACATGATCTCCCAGACCGCGGTCTCGGCCGACGAACGTCCATTGAGGATGATCTTGCGCGCATAGTCGCGCTCGGAAAGGATGCCGAGCAGTTCCTCGCCGCGCATCACCAGCACCGCGCCGATGCCGCGGGCGGCCATCAGTTCGATTGCCGCCAGCACCGGCTCGTCGGGTCCTATGGCCACCACCTCGCGGCCCTTGTCGGCGAGCAGATCGATCACCTTGGCCATGCCTGTCCTCCCTCGCTTCGAGCAGCTTGTTGGGCGCGATCTTACTGTGCGGAATCACCGTACCGATGTTGCACCGCGCCACTCAGGATGCAGCCTGCACGGGACCCAGCACAACCAGAAGATAGTCATCGCCCAACTGGCCCATCTGGCGTTCGATCCAACGCACCCGACCCAACACGTAGCGGCTTGGCCGATCGACCGCAAACCGGCGCGGACTGGGCAACACAGCCGCCAGGCGCGCGGCCTGGTTGCGGGTCAAGGCGCTGGCGGGACGCGAAAAGAAGCGCTGCGCTGCCGCCTCGGCGCCGTAGATGCCGTCGCCGAACTCGGCGATGTTCATGTACACCTCGACGATGCGCGCCTTGGGCCACAGCGTTTCGATCAGCAGGGTGAACCAGACTTCCAGCCCCTTGCGCACCCAGCTGCGACCCGACCACAGGAACAGGTTCTTGGCGACCTGCTGCGAGATCGTGCTGGCCCCACGCGTGCGGCCGCCATCGGCCTGCACGCGCACCGCATCGCCGATCGCATCCAGATCGAATCCGTGGTGCACGGGAAACTTCTGATCCTCGGCGGCCACCACGGCCAGTGCCAGCTGGCGTGATATCCGGTCGTGCGGCTTCCAGCGATAGTCGATGCGCAAGTTCGACTCGCCCGCGCTGCGCGCCTGCAGCGCGCGCGACACCATGAACGCGCTGCCCGGTGGTGCGACGTAGCGCAGCGCCCCCACCAGCAGCACCGATCCCAGGCCCAATGCAAACACCGACACCAGCAGGGCACGCAGCACGCGCCAGTACCACGGTCGACGACGGGACGCTTGTGGTTTTCGTTGCATACTTCGGCCCATGTCCACCCCATCATCCCCGATTTCCACCGCTGGCGGCGACTGGCTGCGCCACTTCCATATCGAGCACACCAGAGTGCGCGGCGTGATCGTGCGGCTGGGCCCGGCCTGGCGCACGATCGCCGCACAGAACGGCCACGCGGTTGGCGTGCGCGACTGGCTGGGTCAATGCCAGACGGCCGCCGCGCTGTTCGCCGGCGACATCAAGCTGCGCGGCACCGTGTCGGTGCAGCTGCGCGCGCCGGCAAGCATCGGCACGCTGTTCGCCGAATGTACCGACACGGGCACCCTGCGTGCGATTGCGCGCTGCGAGGCCGATGCGTGCGCGCCGGCAACGCTGGCAGCGCTGGGCCCCGCCGCACTGCTCGCCATCACCATCGAGCGCGACGAGGGCTTGCGCTACCAGGGACTGGTACCGCTGGAGGGCGCCAAGCTGGAACACGCCTTCGAGGGCTACTTCGAACGCTCCGAGCAGCTGCCGACCGCGATCCGCATCGCGAGCTCCGAGGGCGTGTGTGCCGGCATGCTGCTGCAGCAGATTCCGGCCGAAGGCGGGCATGCACTGCGCGACACCACGCCGGATTTCGAGCGCCTCGGCATGCTGTTCCGAACCCTCAGCGACGACGAACTGCTGACCCTGCCGCCGGAGACCATCCTGCGCCGGCTATTCGCCGAAGACGACGTGCGCGTGCAACCCTCGCGACCGCTGGCCTTCGGCTGCAGCTGTTCCAGAGAGCGCGTGACCGCGGTGCTGACCGCGCTGGGCGAGGCCGAAGTGCGCGCCGCGCTGGCGGAAACACCGGTGATGACCGTGCGCTGCGAGTTCTGCAGCCAGCAGTATCTGTTCGATGACGCCGACGTGGGCACGATCTTTGCTGGTTGAGGGGCAGGCTTGCCGGCAGCGTGGGAGCTGGCATGACACCGACAGGGTGTGGGAGCCGGCATGACGGCGACAGCTACCTCGCACATTGCCGATGGTTTCGGCTATTGGCAGGCCGCAGTCGCTGCCATGGCAGCTCCCACCGGTCAGGGCTGCCATCGTCAGTCAGTCAGGCCCGCGTTTCGAAATGTTGCAGCTTGAAAAGATGTTGCGGCTACGTGCGCCGCCAGACGGATCGGGCCGGCATGCGGACGGTAGACTTGCGGTTCATTCTGAAATCGTTAATCGGTTAACATTCCGGTCAACGTGAAGTGGTGCAAGCTGTTGCTGTTGCTGTTGCCTGGCCGAAACTTTGCCGGGCGTTCGAGGTCAAACGATTCTCAGGCCTGGTAACCCGTGATGTCGCGCAAATCCGCCACCATCCTCGCAGCACTGCTGGCCCCGGCCGCCCTCTGGGCTGCCGATGGCGCTGGCGTGCCCGTGACCGGACCCGACGCCGCCCCGGTGGTGTTTCGACTGTCGGCCGATGGCGACTGGATCGGAGCGGCGCGGGCGGACGGCAATGGCGATCGCGCGCTGTACGTCGCACCGTTGCAGCCGACACAGCGTGGGGCGTCGCCGCTGACCATCGGCGGCCTGTTTTCAGTTGCAGCGGGCGATGGCCAGCGGGTGGGCGTGGGCATCCAGCAGCGCGTGGTTCCCATCGCACTGGCAGTGTCGCCGTTGACGCCTGCATGGTGCCAGAGCCTGGTCGGCTCGGTGGGCAACAGCGCCGAATGCGCGTTGGGCGCGGGTGCGGGCCTCATGCCGCAACCGCCTTTGACACGGCGTGTCGGTATAGCGACCTACACCGGCGCTGCGTTCGATCTCGCGCTCAGCCTCGGTGCCAACAATGGCTGGACCCCGGGTGGCGCGGCCTGGCTGCTCGGGCCGCTGGGTGAACCGCTGGGCGCGCCAGCGACTCCGGGTCTGTTCAATCTGGGCGGCTACACCGAAAGCCGCGATATCG
>JBBSDI010000218.1:0-6464 GCA_038249585.1 Lysobacterales bacterium
GCGCAGCTACACCACGACCGACGCGCAGCAAAACCTCGCACCAGGGGATGAGCCCTCTGCAGATGGCGAGCAGTGCGCACCTGCATCAGTCGCGGGTGACGCCGCCGACTACGGCTCGCCGCCGGTGGTTGAGCCGGCTGCACCGCGGCCTGCGGCACGCGCCCAGCCGCAGCCACAGGCGGCCGTGGAGGCAGCGCGGATCCAGCCGTTGTTTGATGTCGATGTCGCCCCCGCTGCGGCCCCGACCGCAGAAACCGCGCGTGCGCCAGTAGTGCAGACCATTGCTGCGCCGGCGGTGCAAACCATCGCCGCACCGTTCGTGTTGGCGGCGCAGCC
The DNA here is from genome assembly GCA_038249585.1 of Lysobacterales bacterium. GTDB lineage: Bacteria > Pseudomonadota > Gammaproteobacteria > Xanthomonadales > Ahniellaceae > UBA4656. Next base: position 337 of record JBBSDI010000218.1, read on the forward strand.
GATCACGCCGATGCCCGCACCGGTGGTTTCGCCCGCCGCTGCCGCTTCGATCGTGATCGCGCAGCCGGACGTAGCCGACCGCGAGCCCGATCCGACCGCCGACAGCGTCGTTGAGCCGGTCGCACCGCGCAGCGACAGCGAGCGTTCTGCGCCCTGACTGGTAAACGCGCATCGGCATCGTCCGATGCGCGTTTGACAACACCGGCGCGGGGCTGCGCCGGGTGTGTGTCTGCATGGTTGGGCAACACCCCCACCCCATCACCACCCCTCGATCCGGCCCGCGCTACTCGCGCGGCTGTCCGGTGGTGCGTGGCTGTGCCGCGCAATGTACCGCCTCAGTCATCGGCAGAACGTCCAAGGCGCTTCGTCGTCAAGGCGCTTCGTCGTCAAGGCGTATCGCGATCAGCCGCGCTTGCCCAGCAGGCCGTAGCGCGCGGCGAGGTTCGCCAGCGCCACTTCGCTGTCGACGCCGAGTTTGTCGAACAGTCGGTACTTGTAGGTCGCGACGGTCTTCGGACTCAAGTTCAGCAGCTTGGCGATATGCGGCATGTCATCGCCTTGGGCGAGCTTGATCGCCACCTCCAGTTCGCGCGCCGAAAGTTCGCTGAACGGCGATTGGCCATTGCTGCCGGGCATCGAGGACAATGCGAGGGAGCGTGCGATGTCGGCGCTCAGGTAGCGCCCACCATCGGCTACCTCACGCACCGCCTTGACCAGTTCGCTGGCGGGACATGCCTTGGTCAGGTAGCCCGAAGCGCCGGCCTCGAGCACGCGGCGCGGAAACGGCTGCTCGTCCTGCGCGGTGACCGCAATCACACGCGTGATCCCGCCTGCGCGCACGATGCGCTCGGTGGCCTCCAGCCCGCTGATGCCGGGCAGGTGCAGGTCCATCAGGATCACATCGGGCTTGAGCTGTCGCGCCAGCGCGATACCGTCTTCGCCGGAGGCGCCCTCGCCGACGACCTCGATATCGGCTTCGCGGGCAAGGATATGTCGAAAGCCGGTTCGCACCAGCTCGTGGTCATCGACCAAGGCAACGCGGATCATGCAACCCCCTGCAGTAGCGGACGGACATCATCCCGGTGCCGCCCGAACGCACCCCCGTGCGCGACTGCATGCTACCCCAATGTGCGCTTGCAGTTCAGAAGGTGATGTTGAGAGGATGCACGACGACTTCGCGCCACGCGCCGCCGCTGAGGTAGGGGTCCGCAAGCGCCCACTCGCGCGCGGCGACCAGCGATTCGAACTCGGCCACGATCAGGCTGCCCACGAATCCTGCCGGGCCGGGGTCCGGTGAATCGATCGCCGGCATTGGACCTGCAAGACGCAGCCGCCCGGCATCGCGCAAAAGCGCGACCCGCTGCAGGTGCGCCGGGCGAAGTGCCAGCCGTTTGGGCAGCCCTTCCGCTGCATCGGTTCCGAGGATCACGTACCACATGGCTGCAGGCTCCTTCGCGTCGGCGGCAGGATACTGGACTTGCCGCGCGCTTTCCGGCTACCCTGCGGGTGTCGTCCGTTGCCTGCCGCGTTCGCTTCCGAGCGGCCCAGCAGCGGCCCATCAGCTTCAGTCCCGCAGCGTTCGGCGCGCGACCTTGGCTGGCACTCGCAAAGCCAGTGTTTCCCGAGTCGCAGGTTGCGTTCGTCATGCATGCGGGTTGTCTTCCGGGGATCCGGCTACGGCACGGCCATGAAGGCTGTCGCCGCCATTCCGGTCATCAAGCACCGCGCACTCGCCCTCGCCGGCGGGCCGATCGCGGGAGTGAAGTTCCAGTCGCCGCAACCACTCGTCATCCGCGCCAGCATGCGCAGCAGGGTTTACTCATGAGTTCCGATCCGGCCGAGTCGTTGCCGGCGCACGTATTCGTAGCGCCGCCGCAACAGCAGGAAATGCCGCTGGCGATGGTCAGGGGACAGCCATTCCTGCAGATGCCGCAGGATCTGTACATCCCGCCCGACGCGCTGGAGGTAATCCTCGACGCCTTCGAAGGCCCGCTCGATCTGCTGCTTTATCTGATCCGGCGCCAGAACCTCGACATTCTCGACATCCCGGTTGCCGAGATCACCCGCCAGTACATGGACTACATCGGGCTGATGCAGGACATGCGGCTGGAACTGGCCGCGGAATACCTGGTGATGGCCGCGATCCTGGCCGAGATCAAGTCGCGCCTGCTGCTGCCGCGCCCGCCGTCGGTCGAAGGCACCGAAGACGATCCACGCGCCGAACTGATGCGGCGCCTGCAGGAATACGAGCGGTTCAGGAAAGCGGCCGCAGATATCGACGCTTTGCCGCGCATGGAGCGGGACTTGGCGCTCGCCTCGGCCCACGTGCCCGACCGCAACGTGATCCGGCTGCCGCCGCCGGTCGATCTGCGCGAACTGCTGCTGGCGCTCAAGGACGTGATGCGGCGCGCCGAGCTGTTCGGGCATCACACGGTCGCGCGCCAGGGGTTGTCCGTGCGACAGCGCATGAGCGATGTGCTCGCCATCCTGTCCGACCATGAATTCCACGATCTGGTCGCACTGTTCCGCGCCGAAGAGGGTCGTGGCGGCGTGGTGGTGACTTTCCTCGCCGTCCTGGAGCTCGCCAAGGAGCACCTGGTCGACATCGTGCAGAACGAACCTCGGTCGACGATCTACGTCAAGTCATCGGCCACGGCAGCGGAACAGGCAGCGGACCAAGCAACTCAATAATGAGACTTATGGAAATACAGCAAGTCAAACCCATCGTAGAGGCCGCACTGCTCGCCGCCGGCCAGCCGCTGTCGCTGGGGCAGATCAGTGCCCTGTTCAACGACAGCGAGCCGGTCGGCTCCGAAACCGTGGCGCAGTCGCTCGCCCAATTGCAGGCAGATTGCGCAGGCCGCGGGGTCGAACTGGTCGAGGTCGCCAGCGGCTTTCGCTACCAGGTGCGCCAGGACGTGCATTCGTTCGTCGCGCGCATGTGGACCGAGCGGCACACGAAATACTCGCGTGCGCTACTCGAAACCCTGGCCCTGATCGCCTATCGGCAGCCGATCACGCGCGCCGAGATCGAGCAGATCCGCGGCGTGGTGGTGTCCAGCGGCATGGTGCGCACACTCGAAGAGCGCGAGTGGATTCGCGTCGTCGGCCACCGCGACGTGCCCGGCCGCCCTGCCCTGTTCGGTACCACCCGCCAGTTCCTCGACTATTTCAACCTGAAGAGCCTCGATGAGCTGCCGCCGCTGGCCGCGATCCGCGATCTCGAGGAACTCGAACCGCAGATGCAGTTGCCGCAGTCGGAGTTGGAGTCGCATTCGCTGCCGCTGCTGGCGGTCGACGGCGATGCGCCCGATACGACAAACGCCGAAACAACCGACAACCCGCCAGTGATCGACGCGACGGAGGCAGCGGCCGTGCCGAGCGCGGCGGTGACTTCGCCCGACCCATCCACCCTTGCGCCCCACGACGACGCGAACCCTGCAGAGCACCAAGCATCATGAGCAATTCCATCAATCGGTCCAAGCTGTCGCTCAATCGCGAAGCACGCGCGTCGCTCGGCATCGAGGAGCGCCTGCACAAGGTGCTGGCCAATGCCGGCTTGGGTTCGCGGCGCACGCTGGAGGAACGCATCGAAGCGGGCGAGATCCGCGTCAACGGCGTGGTCGCGGAAATCGGCACTTCGGTGCGCTCCGGCGATCGCGTCGAGCTCGATGGCAAGGCCTTCATGGCGGTGGCCACCGAGCCCGAAGAAGCGCAGGTGCTGATCTATCACAAGCCCGAAGGTGAGGTGACCACCAACGACGATCCCGAGGGCCGACCTACCGTATTCGAAAGCCTGCCACGCCTGAAGACCTCGCGTTGGGTGTCGGTCGGCAGGCTCGACATCAACACCACCGGGCTGCTGCTGCTGACCACCGATGGTGAGCTGGCCAATGCGTTGATGCACCCCAGCGGTGAGGTCGTGCGCGAGTACGTCTGCCGCATCCATGGACCGGTCGACGACGAGATGCTCGAGCGCTTGCGCAGAGGAGTGGAGCTCGACGACGGCCCGGCGCGCTTCGACGATATCGCGGTGATCAACCTGGGCGAAAACCACTCGTGGCTGCGCGTGACCCTGACCGAAGGACGCAATCGCGAAGTGCGCCGTCTATGGGAAACGCAGAACGTGCAGGTCAGCCGCCTCAAACGAATTCGTTACGGCAGCGTGGAACTTCCGCGCGAACTGCGCCGAGGCCACTGGCGCGTGCTGCCGCCGGAAACCTATCGCGCCCTGCGCACCGAGTCGGGTCTGTCGGAAGCGCCACAGACGCTGACCCTGCAATCGGTCATCGGCGTACGCCGCGCATCCAAGACGGCCAATGAATTCCGTCCCTCGGGCCGGGCCAAGAGCAGCTTCGACTTACAAGGGTCCGACGAGGCGCGCGAGCTGCGAGCATTCGATTTCGTGCGCGACGAGCGGCCCGCCGGCCAACGGCCCGGCAAGCGTTTCCCCGGCAAGAAGCCGGCGCCCGGCATGCGTCGCGGGCGCGGCGCTCCCGGCGCAGGCTCCGACAATCCCGCAGCCAAACGCACCTGGTCTCCGTCGGGCCCCAATCCGGGCCCATCCGGCGCGGGTGCGGGCGACGCCCAACGCGGCAAGCGCAAGTTCGGCGGCGCGCGGCCCGGTGGCCAGCCCGTGATGCCGTTCGGTTTTCCATCCGATCACGCCTATGCGCGTCGCGACGAGTCGGGTGGCAACGCGCCCCCGCGCGGCCCGCGCCGGGATGACATCGGCAATCGTGGTCCGCGTCGCGACGATGCCGGCAATCGGGGCCCGGGGCGTTCGGATGCCGGAAATCGTGGTCCGGGGCGTCCTGATGCAGGCAATCGTGGTCCGCGCCGCGATGATGCCGGCAGTCGCGGACCGCCGCGCAACGATGGCGGTAATCGCGGTCCTGCGCGCAACGATGCGGGCAACCGCGGGCCGCGGCGCGAGGACAGCGGCAATCGTGCGCCGCCGCGGGCCGATACAGCCACCCGCCAACCGGCTCGCCCCAACAACGGCAATCGCCCGGCCCCGCGCCGCGACGATGCCGGCGGCAATCGTCCGCCGCGCAGGCCAGGCAGTGGCGGCGGCCCTGGTCGCGGTCGACCGCGGACCTGAACCAAAAAAAACGCGGCGATGCCTTGCGGCCCGCCGCGTTGGTGTTTCGACCAGCGCAGGCCTATTCGTCGAGATCGAGCGCGCCGCGGGTCTTTTCGCGACGCCGCGAGTCCTTGGCGTCGTACGCATTCTCGCAGCTGTCGCGCTGCACCATCACGCACGACAGGTAGTCGGTGATCTCGACCAGTGCTGCGCGGATCGCCTTGCCGGCCGGCGTCTTGTTCTCCTGCGAGAGCGAACCGCCGAAGCCGCCGCGGTACAGGCCGATGCTCATGCCGCCGCCTTTGGCAGTGCCCTCGATGGTGCGCACGAATTCGATCGTGCCGGTGGTCGCGTTGATCACCCGCAGGTCGACCGCGAGGTAGGCCTTTTCCGACTTTCCGCCGAGCGAGACGCCGCCAAAGCTGATGCCGCCGCCGGTGCTGGCGGTCTCTTCTTCGTAGGAGGTCACGGTGCCGGCGATCAGGTACTGCGCGCCGAGCAGCTTGCCGATCCGCGCGCCGGTGCCCGCGCTGACGCGGCCAGAGGCGCCGAGGTTCTGCTCGGACAGCACGTCCTCGATCTTGCTGCGCTCGACCACGGTGAAATTCTTGGTCGCGACCAGCTCATTGGACAGCATGCCCGACAGCTCCCAACCCACTCCGCCGCGCCACCAGGCAGCCCCGGATTCGTTCTTGAATTCCGCCACCGCAAGTACGGGCTTGCCGCGACCCTGCGCCGAGGCGGGGTCTGCCGCCAGTGCGCCCAGAAGCGCGATCGCGACCACCAACAATTGTTTCATGTCGAATCCCTCGGAAACTAAATGGAAGGCAACACGCCACCGGGAACTCCGGAAGTCGTGGGGGCGTGAGCATAGCACCGTGCTTTGCGCGCCCCTTTATGGATACGCAACGCAGTCCCGAAACACGCAACCAGGCCTCAGCGGCTTTGCGTGCCGGGCGCCTGCGGTCGATGTACGCTGCGGCGGGCCGATTGGATGCCAGGCGTTGATCGAAGCGTTGCCAACCGGGCGCTTGGCGTCGGA
>JBBSDI010000219.1:0-6444 GCA_038249585.1 Lysobacterales bacterium
CGCCTTGCGCTTGTCCAGGAACGCCTGCGCGCCCTCGCGCATGTCGTTGGTGGACGCGCACACCGCGAAGGCCTGGCTCTCGTAGTCGAGCGCCGTCTCGAGGCTGGCTTCGCCGGCGATCAGAACCGCGCCGAGGATGCCGCGCATCGCATGCGGTGCGGCGGCCGCGAGCTGGCTCGCGACCTTGGCGACTTCGGCGTCGAGCGCAGCGGTCGCGACCACGCGGTTGACGATGCCGAGCTCGTAGGCGCGCTGCGCGCCGATCGGCGCGCCGAGCAGGGCGAGCTCCAGCGTTGCCGCGCGGCCGGCCAGTCGCAGCAGGCGCTGGGTACCGCCAAAGCCCGGCATGATGCCGAGATTGGCTTCGGGCAGGCCCAACCTGGCGCTGTCGGCGGCGATCCGCAGGCTGCAGGCCATCGCCAGTTCCAGTCCACCGCCGAGCGCGAAGCCGTTGACGCGGGCGATGCTCGGCTTGCCCAGTCGCTCGACTTCGCTCATCAGGGCCTGGCCGTGGCGCGAGAATGCCAATGCCTGGGTCGGTGTGGCGCTGGCGAATTCGGAAATGTCGGCACCGGCGACGAAGGCCTTGGCGCCGCTGCCGGTGAGCACCACCACGCGCACGGCATCATCTGCGCGGGCCTCGGCAAACGCCGCGCGCAGCTCGGAGATCGTCTCGCGGTTGAGCGCGTTGAGCTTTTCCGGGCGATCGATGGTGATCGTGCGGATGCCGCCGTCGTCGGCGAGCAGCAGGTTGCGGAAAGCCATCGGAGGACTCCTCGGAGGCGGGCAGGGCGCCGGATTCTATCTGCCAGCTGAACTTGTGGCCCGATTTGCGATCCATCGGGGGTGCCGGCGTGGCGGCTGGCGGGGCCCTTGGTTAGAATGGCCGGTCACCGGGCGCCGGTTGCTGCCGCCGCCGTAACGCATCGCTAACGTATACCCTCTGGAGATAACGCATGAGCTTCCGCTGGATGTTTGCCGTACTCGCGCTTGGCAGCGCCACTGCGGCGCACGCGCAGGGTGGCACGCCTGCCGCCAGGCCGGCGCCCGCCGCCGCCGCCACGCCGGCGCCTGCTACCGCTGCTGCACAGCCGGTTGACCGCAACAAGGTCAGCTATGCGATCGGCTACGAGATCGGCCGCGACTTCATCGAAAAGAAGATGGATGTCGACCTCAACACCGTGATCCGCGCGATCCAGGACGGTTTTGGCAAGCGTAATCCGACCGTGCCGGAAGAGCAGATGCGCGAAGCGCTCGGCGTGATGCGCGAGAAGATGCTTGGCGAGGCGCGGGTCAAGTTCGAAGCGCTCGCGCGCGAGAACAAGGTCAAGAGCGACAAGTTCCTCGCCGAGAACAAGTCCAAGAAAGGCATCGTGGTGCTGCCCTCGGGCATCCAGTACCGGGTGATCGAAGATGGCACCGGCAAGCGTGCCACGCCGACGGCCGAAGTGACCGTGCACTACCGCGGCTCGCTGTCCTCGGGCCTCGAGTTCGACAGCTCGTTTGCGCGCGGCCAGCCGGCCAGCTTCAAGGTCGACAGCGTCATCGAGGGCTGGAAGGAAATCCTGCCGATGATGAAGGTGGGCGACCATTGGCAGGTGTTCCTGCCGCCGGAGAAGGCCTACGGTCTGCGTGGCCAGGGTCCGATCGGTCCCAACGAGCCGCTGGTGTTCGACATCAAGCTGGTCGACGTCAAGTAAAGCGCTGCTGCCGCGCCCCGCCACAGCGGCGGGGCGCTATCGCGGGGTAGCGTGCCCCGCAACTTTTACCCGGACAGCATTGCCATGTGGGGCGAAGTCGCCAAACCCGTGTTGACCCCGTGCATCGGCATCTGCACGCTCGACTCTGGCGGACTGTGCGAGGGCTGCCACCGCAATACCCAGGAGATCGCTGCGTGGGCCTCGCTGGACGACGCCGAACGTACGCGGATCATGCTTGAGCTGCTGCCGCAGCGCGAGATCTTGCGCAGCGGATGAACGCGGATTCGCAGTTACTGGCGCAGCTGCGCCGGATCGGGCACCCACTGTGTTCCCCGCCGGCTGGCGAGGCATGGAACCAGCACGAGCTCGACGACCTGGTGGGCCCGCAGGAAGCGCTGTGCAGTGCGGCCGTCCTGTTGCCGATCGTGATGCGCAACGCAGGCCCTGGCCTGATCCTGACCCGTCGCACCGAGGGTCTGCGCCACCACGGCGGTCAGATCAGCTTTCCCGGAGGCCGTATCGAACCCGGCGACGCGAGCCCGCTTGCAGCCGCCCTGCGCGAGGCGCACGAGGAAATCGGACTCGATCCGGATCTGACCGAAGCGCTGGGCTATCTGGATCCGCTGGCCACGATCACCGGATTCCGGGTGGTGCCGGTACTGGGCATCCTGCACGATGTACCACAGCTGCGCGTCGATCCATCGGAAGTCGCGGAAGCCTTCGAGGTGCCGCTGGATTTCGTGCTGGACCCGGCCAACCTGCAGGAGCACGCACGCGAGTTTCGCGGCCGCATGCGCCACTACCATGTGATCCAGTGGCAGCACTACGACATCTGGGGCGCGACCGCCTCGATGATCGCCAATCTCGGTCGCCGCCTGCGTGGGGAAATCGCCTGATGAACCTGCCCGTGGTGATCGGCCCGCACGCTGCCGCACAGGCGCTGGCGCATGGTGCGCGCGCAGTGGATTGCCGTTTCGATGTGGCCGCGGATGCGGATCCCGAGCGCGGCGAGCGCGATTGGCGTCAGTCGCACCTGCCGGGCGCGGTATATGCGCATCTGGATCGCGATCTGGCCGATCTTGCGGTCACTCGACGCGGTCGCCATCCACTGCCGTCGGAAGCCGCATTTGCGGCAACCCTGTCGCGCTGGGGACTGCGCCCTGCAGATCCGGTGATTGCCTACGACGACGGCAGTGGCGCAATGGCTGCGAGGTTGTGGTGGCTGCTGCGCCTGGCGGGGCACACCAATGCGGCAGTGCTCGACGGCGGGATCGCTGCGTGGCGTGCGGCTGGGCTTGCCGAGAATGCCGAAGTGCCCGCGCCCACGCCGGGCAGCCATGCAGTGCACTTCGACCTCGGCGCGATCGCAGATAGCGAACAGATCGAAAGCGTGCGTCAGGATCCGTCGAAGCTGCTGCTCGATGCGCGCGCCGCGCCGCGCTTTCGCGGCGAGGTCGAGTCGATCGATCCGGTGGCCGGCCACGTGCCGGGCGCGCGCAATCGTCCGTTCAGCGAAAACCTCGATGCAAAGGGCCGCTTCAAGGCCGCGGATGTTCTACGCGACGAGTTCGGCGTGCTGCTGGCCGGCCGCCAGCCCGCCGAGGTGGTGTTGATGTGCGGCTCGGGCGTGACCGCCTGCCACAACCTGCTGGCGATGACGCACGCGGGTCTTCCCGGCGCGCGCATCTATGCCGGTTCATGGAGCGAATGGATCAGCGATCCGCTGCGGCCGGTCGCACGCGGCTGAAGCCGCCGCGTTGCTGCACGGGCTTCACGCCACGTACGTCGATTCGTCATCTTCATCGGGCATGTTCACCGGCTTTGCCATCCATCGCCCCTCGCATGCTTCCGATCGTCCGCGCGTTTCTCCCCGCACTCCTGCTGGCCTGCCTGCTGATCCCCTGGCAAGCGATCGCGCAGGACCGCGTGCTGCGCTTGCACGGCTCCAACACGGTCGGCCAGCGCCTCGCACCGGCCCTGGCGCGCGCATGGGCAGGCTCAGCGGGCCTGACCGAAGTATCCAGCAGCAGCGCGATAGCCGAGGAAATCCAGATCGTGTTCGCCGATGGCAACCGGCGCACGGTCGTCGATGTGCATTCGCACGGCACTGGCACCGGCTATGCCGATCTGGTCGAGGGTCGCGCCGATCTGTGGATGGCATCGCGGCGAGTGCGCACCGATGAGGCAGCCCGCGCGGCACGGATCGGCAGGCTGGATTCGCCGGCCCAGGAGCACGTGATCGCGCTCGACGGGTTGGCGATCATCGTGCATCCATCGAATCCGCTGCGCGGGCTTTCGGTGCAGCGGGTGCGTGCGATCTTCTCCGGCAGCACGTCAGACTGGTCGAGCCTCGGCGGTCGTCCGGGGCCGATCACCCTGTATGCGCGCGACGACAAGTCCGGCACCTTCGACTCGTTTCGCAGCATGGTGCTCGGTGACAGCACGCTCAGCGCGCGCGCCGAGCGCTTCGAATCCACCGATGCGCTGGCCGCGGCAGTGGCGGCCGATCCGGCCGCGATCGGTTTCGTCGGGCTTGCCGGCGTTGGCCGTGCGCGGGCGCTGTCGATCGCGGACGTGGGCACGCGGCCACTCGAGCCCGGTCGGGTCACGGTCGGCACCGAGGATTATGTGCTGTCGCGCCGGCTGTTCCTGTACAGCGCGCGCGAGATGTCGCCGGCCGCCCGCGAATTCAACGAGTTCGTCAACGGGCCGGAGGGCCAACGCGTGGTCGAGCGCATCGGCTTCGTGTCGCAGGACGTCGTAGCGGTCGATGTGCCGCTGCGGACGGACGTTTCGAGCGACTATCTGAGTCTGACCGACGGCGCGCGACGGCTGTCGCTGAACTTCCGCTTTGGCGCCAACGCGGCACTGCTCGACACCAAAGCGCAGCGCGATGTCGACCGTCTGGTCGAGTTCATGCGGCGCGGCGAAAACCGCAGTCTCGACCTGATCCTGATCGGATTTACCGACGGTCACGAGATCGATACGTACCAGGCGATCAGTCTGTCCAACGATCGCGTCGATCTGGTCGCATTGCGCCTTGGGCGACTGGGCGTCGGCGCGCGGCGCGCACGCGGGATGGGCTACGCCGCGCCGGTAGCCAGCGATGACAGCGAGCAGGGCAGGGCGCGCAATCGACGCGTCGAGGTCTGGGTGCGGGCGCGCAATGACAGCGGCTCGCCAGTGGCCGCAAGCAGCGCGCCCTGATCAGCCGCGGGATTTCGCCTTCAGCCGCGCCAGCATGCCCTGCAACGTGTGCTGGGCTTCGTCGCTGAACCAGCGTTCGATGAACTCCTCCACCGGCAGCCGCTGTGCACGGTCGAGCGCCTCGTGCAGGTCGGCGCGCGCCATCCGGCGGGTCTCGGCCATCGCTTCGGGCGGCAGGGCCAGATGCTGCGCGCACCACGCAATCGCGCGCGCCACCACCGCGTCGGGTTCGGCCAGTTCGTCGACCATGCCGATACGCTCGGCCTGCCCGGATTCGATCATCGCCCCGGCCACCATCATGCGTTCCGCACGCTGTGCACCGACCGCGCGGCGCAGCGCGAACTGGATCACTTCGGGCACCGACAGGCCGACTTGCACCTCGTTCAGGCCGATCCTGTATGCGCCGCGCGCCATCACGCGGAAGTCGCAGAACAGCGCCAGTACCGCGCCGCCCGCCGGGCTGTGACCGGTGATCGCGGCCGCGATCGGCAGCGGGCTGCGACCGATCGCGCCGCACAGCGCGTTGAAATCGCGCCAGAATCCGAGCATGCCGCCGCGGTCGAGCGCGAGCAGGGCGGGAACGTCGAGCCCGGCGGAAAACACCCCCGGGCTGCCGCTGAGCACGATGGCGCGCGCGCCCTGTCCCGGTGCGGCGATGATGGCTTCATGCAGGGCCTTGATCAGCGCTGGATTCAATGCGTTGACCGGCGGCCGCGCGAGGCGCAACTCAATGACCTGATCGTGGCGGGTAATATCGAGCATGGGTGCTGCGGCCATTCGGTGCGGTGCGCGGATGCCACTATGATAAGGCGATTCCATCGACCGAGGTTCGTATGCGTATTCTGGTTGCTGCACTTTTCTTGAGCGTTGCCTGTGTCGCGTCTGCGGCAGACCTTTCAATCGATCGTGCGTGGGTGCGACTGGCGCCGCCCGGTGCGCCGGCGATGGCCGGCTTCATGGCGGTGACCGGGGGCTCGCGCGACGTGGTGATTCAAAGCGCCAGCAGCCCCGACTTCGGGCGGGTCGAGATCCACGAGATGACGATGACCGATGGCGTGATGCAGATGCGCGCACTACCCGCGCTGGATGTGCCCGCCGATGCGCGGCTCACCCTGGCGCCCGGCGGCGAGCATCTGATGCTGATCGATGCCAAGCGCGAGTTCGCCGCTGGCGACAAGATCGCCATCACTTTCGTACTCTCGCGCGGCGAGCCGCTCGAAGTGGCGTTCACGGTAGGCAGTGCCGCGCCGGCGGCCGGCGAGCACGCGGGGCACTGAGCGGCGCGACGGCGGCACCTCAGTCGATACCAATCGCCTTGCGTACCGCCTCCGGCAGCGGCGTGCTGCGACCGGTGCGCCGGTCGGTCCACACCAGCACGGTGGATCCGTCGGCATATACGCGCGGCGGCGTTTCCTGCGACAGGATGCGGAAGGCAACACTCACGCTGGAATTGCCGCCGCGCTCGAGCAGTTGTTCGACCACCAGATCGGCCGGCCACTCGATCGGCAGCCGGTAGTTGATGCTCTGCGCTGCAACC
>JBBSDI010000220.1:0-6383 GCA_038249585.1 Lysobacterales bacterium
CCCCGCGTCCATGAGTACACCCGCGCTTGCCGTCCGCGATCTGCGCAAGACCTACAAAACCGGGGTGCAGGCGTTGAAAGGCATCAGCCTCGAGGTCGCCGAAGGCGACTTTTTCGCCCTGCTGGGCCCCAACGGGGCCGGAAAATCGACCCTGATCGGCATCACCACCTCACTGGTCAATGCCAGCAGCGGCACGGTCGAGGTGTTCGGGCGCTGCGTAAAGCGTGAACGCCAGGCCGCACTGGCGATGATCGGGGTGGTGCCGCAAGAGCTGAACTTCAACCAGTTCGAGACTCCGTTCAACATCCTGGTCAACCAGGCAGGTTTCCACGGCATCCCGCGCAGGATCGCGCGCGAGCGCGCCGAGCGCTATCTGAAAGAACTCTCGCTGTGGGACAAGGCACAACAGCCGGCCCGTACCTTGTCCGGTGGCATGAAGCGGCGCCTGATGATCGCGCGCGCGATGGTCAACGAGCCGCGTCTTCTGATCCTCGATGAGCCTACCGCGGGTGTCGACATCGAGATCCGCCGTGCGATGTGGAAGTTCGTCAGCGCCATCAACGCGGCCGGCACCACGGTGATCCTGACCACCCACTATCTGGAGGAAGCCGAACAGCTGTGCCGCAACGTGGCCATCATCGACCACGGCAGCATCGTGGAAAACACCACGGTCAAGCAGCTGATCTCGACCCTCGACGTGGAGACCTTCGTGTTCGATGCCGCCGCTGCCCTGCCCGCACTGCTGCCCGTGCTTGCGGGTGTGCGCATCGCACGCCTGGACAGCAACAGTTTCGAAGCCGAGATGCACCGCAGCCACGATCTGAACTCGCTGTTCGCAGCGCTCAGCTCGGCCGGCATCATCATCACCTCCATGCGCACCAAGTCCAACCGCCTCGAAGAGCTGTTCGTGCGCCTGGTCGATCGCAACAAGGCCGCCTGAGACCAGCATGGGATTCCAGCAGAACCTCAACGCGCTCAACACCCTCGTCTCGCGCGAGATCAACCGCATCCTGCGTATCTGGGGCCAGACCCTGGTGCCGCCGGCGATCACCATGGCGCTGTACTTCGTGATCTTCGGCAATCTCATCGGCAGCCGCATCGGCACCATGAACGGGATGCCCTACATCGACTACATCGTGCCGGGGCTGATCATGATGAGCGTGATCCAGAACAGCTACGGCAACACCGTATCGAGCTTCTTCGGCTCGAAGTTCGGCCGCTATGTGGAAGAGATGCTGGTCTCGCCGATGCCCAGCTGGGTGATTCTGACCGGCTACGTGCTCGGTGCCGTCGCGCGCGGCCTGATCGTCGGCGTCATCGTGCTGACGGTGGCGATGTGCTTTACCGATATCCGCATCCATCACGTGTGGGTGACCTTGAGCACCTTCCTGCTCACCGCGGTGGTGTTCTCGTTGGCCGGCTTCATCAATGCGGTGTACGCGAAGAAGTTCGACGACATCTCGATCGTGCCGACCTTCATCCTCACCCCGCTGACCTACCTCGGTGGGGTGTTCTACTCGGTCGATCTGCTGCCGCCATTTTGGCAGGCGGTCAGCCACGCCAATCCGATCCTGTACATGGTCAACGCGTTCCGCTACGGCCTGCTGGGCGTCAGCGATGTCAGCGTCGGCGTGGCCTATGCGGTGATGCTGGGCTTTGTCGTATTGCTGGGCGGCGCCTCGCTGTACCTGCTCGATCGCGGCGTCGGGCTGCGTTCGTAGCCGCGCTCACACCGGTGCGGGCGGCAGGCCGAAGAACTCGCGCGCGGTAGCCGTGCTGCTGGCGGCCAGGTCCTGAACATGCTCGCCGCGCGCATGCGCGATCGCTGCACACACGTGCGCCAGGAACGCCGGTTCGTTGCGCCGGTTCGCAGGCTTTCGCGGCAGATCGCGCGGCAGCAGGTAGGGCGCATCGGTTTCGATCATCAGCCGCGCGGCCGGGATGCTGGGCGCCAGTTCCACCAGATGGCTGCCGCGGCGTTCGTCGCAGATCCAGCCGGTGATGCCGATATCCAGGTCCAGGTCCAGGCACTGGAACAGTTCGCGGCGCTCGCCGGTGAAACAGTGCACCACCACCCGCCCGAGTCGATGCCGCAGCGGTTTGACGATGGCGATGAAATCCTCGTGCGCATCGCGCTGGTGCGCAAACAGCGGTTTGCCGGTGTCCATTGCGATCTGCAGTTGCTGCTCGAAGGCGAAATGTTGCGCTGGTCGCGGCGAGAAGTCGCGGAAGTAGTCCAGCCCCGCCTCGCCGACGGCAACCACACCAGGTGCGCGCGCCAGATCGCGCAGCAGCGCGTCGGTTTCGGCGCTGTAGCGGGCAGCATGGTGCGGATGCACGCCGGCGGTGGCGTACAGCACGCCCGGGTGCCTGAGCGCCAGCGCGAGCGCGTCTTCCGAGCCTTGCGCGCTGGCGCCCGTGACCACCATCTGAAGCACGCCGGCTGCGCGCGCGCGCGCGAGGACCGCATCGCGATCGTGATGGAAGCTCTCGTGGGTCAGGTTGGCGCCGATGTCGACAAGCTGCATGCCGGGCTGCGGGTCCAGTGGCGGGCCGCGGATGATAGCGGCAGCGCCGCAGCATCCGGCTTGCGCGCAATTCAAACCCGATTCAGCGCCGAGGGGTCAGCCTGTAGCCTGGTCTGGAACTGCTGGAACAATCCCATGCTGCGTCGACTTGCCGTACTCGCTCTTGCCGCCGCGGGAATCGCGCCCTCAGCGCAGGCTTTCGAGCCCGAAACGGGCCTGTGGTGGAACCCGGCCGAATCGGGCCGCGGGATCAACATCGAGGTGCAGGACAATACGCTCCTGATCACCACTTACGTGTACCGCCCGGATGGCACGGCGACCTGGTTTATCAGTTCCGGCCCGCTCAACTACACCTACAACAGTGCCGGCGTACTGCAGACGGTGACCTACAACGGCCGGCTGGATGCGGCGATCAACGGCCAGTGCATCGGCTGTGCCTACCGCGCGCCGACCACGTTGGCCGCCGCCGGCGGTCCGGTCAGCATCAACTTCCGTACCGAGATGCAGGCCAATCTCACCTGGGGCGGGGTGACGACCCCGATCGAGCGCTTCAGCCCGGTGTTGGGCGATGCCACCACGCGCATGCTCGGCGAGTGGCAGCTGGTGCTCGATTTCAGCGATCGCGGCAATACCACCGAGTGGCCATACCGCGACTATCCGTTCTTCGCCGATGTACTGCTGATCGACCTGATCGATCGCGCGCCCAACCCCGACCTGTTCCTCGGCTGCCGTCCGCGGGACTCCGAGTCGCGCTGCGATGCGATTGCCCTGCGCGACCATGACGTCGCCGGCAGCTTCAACAGCACCACCCGCGAACACCTGATCGTGGTCAAGGACATCCCCGGCACCTTCAACTCCGCGGCGGTGTTCTTCGCCTACTTCGTCAATGCCGGGCTCAACCAGTTCGACGGCGTCATGAGCATCTATCGCGAAGGCGGCAATCCGGAGAACGGCCCGTTCTATCCGGTGCGCGGTTTCCGCAGCGCCAGCCGCACCTATGCGCTGACCGGCTTCGGCCCGGCGGCAGCCGACGATGGCAAGTCAGCCTCGCAAGTCAGCACCGCAGGCCTGTCGACCCGCCTGTTGGGCGCCGACGGCAGCGCGCCGGCCGGCATGAGCCTGGCGCAGGCGAGCACGCGCACCGGCATCGATATCGCAGCGCTCGCCAAGGACCTGCCGGGCGTGGTCGCGGGTATGCGCACGCGCGCCGCGCAGCGCGCGCAAGACTAGCAAACCCCTTGCTGCGCAGCCCTCGCTGCCACCAGCGATTGTTCGCCCTGGGCGAGGCCCGCGCAGCGGCCGCGGCGTAAGTGCCGCGGTTGATCTGGTCGGCGCGCGCGGCCACACTCGTGCGCGATGCCCATCGCCTTGCCCATCGCGCCGCTGCTGCCGGCACTTATCGACGCGCTGGCGCAGGGAAATCGCATTGTGCTCGAAGCACCGCCCGGTGCAGGCAAGACCACCCAGGTGCCGCTGGCGCTGCTCGATGCGCCGTGGCTCACCGGCAAGGTGCTGATGCTCGAGCCGCGCCGGATCGCTGCGCGCGCGGCGGCTAGCTTCATGGCACGCCAGCGTGATGAGCCGGTCGGGCAGACCATCGGCTTTCGTATCCGCGGCGAGTCGAAGGTGGGTCCGCGCACGCGGATCGAAGTGGTCACCGAGGCGATCCTGACCCGCATGCTGCAGGACGACCCCGCGCTGGAGGGCATCGGCGCGCTGCTGTTCGACGAATTCCACGAGCGCAACCTGCACTCCGATCTCGGTCTGGCGCTGGCGCTCGATGCGCAGTCGAACCTGCGCGAGGACCTGCGCATCGTGGTGATGTCGGCCACCCTCGAAGGCGAACGCCTCGCGCGTTTCCTCGATGCGCCGCGTCTGCGTGCCGAAGGTCGCAGCTATCCGGTCAGCATCCGCCACCTGCTGTTGAAGCCTCCCGAGGACTGGTTGGCGCACGCGCGCCGCGCGGTGCAGCTGGCCTTCGAGGAAACCGACGGCGACGTGCTGGTGTTCCTGCCCGGCAAACGGGAGATCGAGCAGCTGTCGCGCGCGCTCGCCGCGATCGCGGCCCGCGTGCTGCCGCTGCACGGCGAGCTCGACGCTGCCGCACAGCAGGCCGCACTCGCGCCACCCGCCGACGGCGAGCGTCGCATAGTGCTGGCCACCAATGTCGCGGAATCCAGCGTGACGCTGCCGGCTGTGCGCGCGGTGGTGGACACAGGCCTGGCGCGCGAGCCGCGCTTCGATCCGGCCAGCGGCATGTCGCGGCTGGAGACGGTGATGATCTCCAAAGCATCGGCCGATCAGCGCGCCGGCCGCGCCGGTCGCGTTGCCGCAGGCGTGTGTCTGCGCCTGTGGCCCGAGAGCCAGCGCCTGGAGCCCGGCATCCGGCCCGAACTGATGCAGGTGGAGCTGACGCCGCTGGCGCTGGAGCTGGCCGCATGGGGTCAGGCGCAGCTGCGCTGGCTCGACCCGCCACCGGCCGGTCCGTTGGCCGAAGCGCGCGAGCGGCTGCGCGCGATGGCTGCGATCGATGCGGCCGGGCGGGTGACCGCACACGGTCGCGCGCTGTCGCGCTTGCCCACCCATCCGCGTCTGGCCCACGCCATCCTGTCAGCACCGATCGCGCTGCGTGGGCTGGCCTGCGATATCGCCGCGCTGATCGATGCGCGCGATCCACTGCGCGGCGATGCCCGGCGCAGCGACGACGTTCGGCAACGACTCGATGCGATCACCCGCTGGCGCCGCGACCGCCGCGGGCCGGCCGATGCCGACGCCGGCGCGCTGGCGCAGATCGCGCAGGCCGCATCCGAACTGCGCCGTCGCGTGGGTGTCGCGGGTGAACGCGACAGCGACGATCCGCAGGCCGCCGGCGAGCTGCTGGCCCTGGCGTATCCGGATCGCGTGGCGCGCCAGGACGCCGGCAATCCGCGTCGTTACACGCTGGCCAACGGCCGCGGCGCGCGCCTGTTCGACGACTCCAAACTGTACGGCGCGCCATGGATCGTCGCCTGCGAGCTGCGCTACGACGAGCGCGACGCGATGATCCAGCGCGCCGCACCGGTCGACGAGGCGCACCTGCGTGCGGTCGACGCCGCCCGCTTCATGCGTCAGACACAGCTGCTGTTCAACGACAGCAGTTGCGCGCTGGAGGCATCCGAGGTCGAACGCTACGGACAACTGGAGCTGACCCGCCGTCGCGTAGCGGTACCCAGGGATGCAGCCGCAGCGACCATGCTGGCGCAAGGCATCCAGCGACTCGGCCTCGACGCGCTGCCGTGGAGCGATGCGCAGCGCCAGTGGCGCACCCGCGTCGAATGCCTGCGCGAATGGCTGCCTGATGCGGGCCTGCCGGATTTCAGCACGCAAGGCTTGCTGGCGCGCCTGCAAGACTGGCTTGGCCCGTGGCTCGAGGGCATCACCCGACTGGCCGAGCTGGATGCGGGCAAACTCGGCGACGCACTGAGTGCGCAGCTCGATCACGCGCAGCGGCGCGTGCTCGATGAGCACGCCCCGGTGGCCATCGATGTTCCCAGTGGCCGCAATCTGCGGCTGGAGTACACGCCGGGTCAGGCGCCGGTGCTGGCGGTCAAGTTGCAGGAAATGTTTGGTGCTGCCGATACGCCGCGGGTCGCGCGCGGACGCGTGGCCGTCACCCTGCATCTGTTGTCGCCCGCACAGCGCCCGATCCAGGTCACCCAGGACCTGCGCGGCTTTTGGGAGCGCACCTATCCCGAGGTGCGCCGCGAACTCAAGGGCCGCTATCCGCGCCATCCGTGGCCGGACGATCCGTGGAACGCGCAGGCCACGCATCGGGCCAAGCCGCGCGGCACCTGAGCTGCGCGGGCGACTTGCGCG
>JBBSDI010000221.1:0-6382 GCA_038249585.1 Lysobacterales bacterium
GTAGTGGCGTTCCACGCCGCCGCGCACCCGCTCCTCGCGCTCGATGACCAGCAGGCCCTCGGCGACCAGACGCTGCACATGGCGATACAAACGGGTCGGCGCGCAACCCAGGCCCGCAGCCATCTGCGCGACGGTCTGCGCCTGCGGCACCGAGGCGTTGACCAGGTGCTCACGCACGGGGTCGGCCAGCAGGCGCAGCTGGGCCGGGCCGATGGTCCGGTGCGCCGGAATCTGCACTTCGGCGTTGCTGCGGGCAGTTGCGGGCTTGGCGGCCATCTGGGCATTCATTCACGAACTGCACATATCGTGAATGGTGTGGGAGCCGCCATGGCGGCGACTGGGGCAAGCACCAACTCTGCAATCGCCGCCGTGGCGGCTCCCACAGTGCGATGAAACTATGGCAACTCGCTGCCGATCCAGCGCGCGAGTTCGGCCTTGACCGCATGGCCATTGCGCGACAGCCACACGCGCATGTCGTTGTACTGCGGGAACACCGCTTCGACCCGCTCCCAGAAACGACGCCCGTGATTGCGGATCCACAGGTGGCTCATCTCGTGCACCACCACGTATTCGAGCGCCTGCGGCGGTGCAAGCATCAGCGACAGGTCCAGCGTCATGCGGCCATTGACCGACAGGCTGCCCCACAGGCTGTTCATCGGCAGCAGCCGCGTCGACAGCACGGGACGGCCGACCAGCGGCTCGTACAGCTTGGTCATCCGCGCGACTTCGCGCTTCATCTGGGCGACGATGAAACCACGCATCGCGCGCCGCGCGATCGCGTCGGCTTCGCTGTGATCCAGATCCAGCGCGATGGTGGCCTGGTTGTCTTCGATGCGGATGCGCGGGAACACGCCGTAGTCCCAGCGCACCAGCACCAGCTCGCCGCGCCAGTTGAAAGTGTCGGGCACGCCGGGCACCGGAGGCGCCAGACGCACGCCCTGGCGCTCCATCTCGCGCAGCTTCAGTTCGAGCCAGTCGGCGTTTTCGCGCAGGAATGCGCGCACATCGGATTGCGCGGTGCCGCGCGGCGAGGACACGCGCGGTCCGTGCACGCCCATGGTCAGGCTCATGCGCCGCGCGCGCGGGTGCACCGTGGCCAGCACCTTGATGCGCCGGCCACGCGAGGTCTCGAGTTCGAGAAAGTTGTTGTCGCGCGCGTCCATCACTGTCCATCCATCGGGTCGATGGGAGCGCGCGGCGTCGGCTACCGTCGACCGCGATCCGAAGGACGCGGCAGGCGGAACACCGAATCCAGGCGCTCCAGAACGGGCTTCAAGGTCAGGCTCATCACCGCAAAACGCGCATCGATCTCGCTGCGCGGAGAATCCCGGTCGGTGCCTTCCAGATCCGCGGTGACCGCGTCCAGGAAGCGCAACTTGCGCACCGACAGGTCTTCTCCGAGCGTGAACGACACCCGCTCGTCGACGACCAAACCCAACTGGGTTACTTGCTTGCCACTCTTCAGATGCTCTCGCACCTCGTCGGATTCAAGGTCCTGTCGGCGACAGCGCGCAATCGCGCCCTGATCCGACGGGTCCTTCAATTCGCATTCGTCACCCAGGCCGAAGCCTTGCGGCAGCTTAGCGCCGGTCAGCCACCCGGTCATCAGCGCGCGCGGCGATTCTTCGGGATCCGGCGGCACTGCGGGGAAACTTTCGACGGTTTCACGGAGAACGGTCAGGAAACCCTCGGCCTGTTTGCGTGAGGCGCTGTCGACCAGCAGCCAGCCGGCCTTGGCGTCGAGATAGCCCGACAGCCGCGAGGGCCGCACGAAAGCCTTCGGCAGCAGGTCGTGCAGGGCCTCGTCGCGCAGGCGCTTGCGCTCGCGACCGCCCAGGCGCTTGCCGCGCTGGCTCTCCAGCACCTCGATCTTCTGCGCCACGCTCTCGTTGACCACCGACGGCGGCAGGAGCTTGTCCTCACCGCCCAGCGTCAGCAGGGTGTATGTGCCCAGCTGGTGCAGCAGCGCGTCGTCGCCGCGGCCGTAAGGCGATACCCAGCCGCGGGTCTGCGCTTGGAGCGGCCCGCAAGGACGCAGAGGGTGTTTCTTCAGGCGTTTGGCCAGACCCTCGTCGAGGGTTTCGGCGGCCGATTTGGGAAAACGGAACAGGCTCAACTGACGAAAGAACATGGGCTGGGATGCCAAAAGGTAAGGGGCGCATGCGGGGGGTACGCGGGGTGGACGAGGGGCGGCGAATCAGGCGCCGAGGATTTCGAGACCGCTGGGCGCTGCGCGGTCGGCCTCGGGTGTGGTGATGGATGATGCGGCAGCCGCTTCACCGAGCAGCCAATCGGCCACTCCGGACGCGGGGCCGGCGGACGCACCGAGGGCTACGAAATCAAAGCGTGTGCGGTCGGCCAGCTGCGTGAGCCGGACGTCGGCCAGCGCGCGGAAGATGGTTTCGATGCGCCCAGGATTGCCCCGCTCCCACTCGCCCAGCATCGCCTTGATCGCCTTGCGCTGCAGGGTTTCCTGCGCGCCGCACAGGTTGCACGGGATGATCGGAAAGCGCATCGCCTGCGCGTACGCGGCCAGATCGGTCTCCGCGCAATAGGCCAGCGGGCGGATCACGATGTGCTCGCCGTCCTCAGACCTGAGCTTGGGCGGCATGGCGGCGAGCTTGGCGTGGTGGAACAGGTTCAGGAACAGCGTCTCGACGATGTCGTCGCGATGGTGGCCGAGTGCGATCCGGGTAAAGCCCTCGCGCTTGGCGTGGCTGTACAGCGCGCCGCGGCGCAGCCGCGAGCACAGACCGCACATGGTCTTGCCCGCGGGCACGACCCGCTTGACCACGCTGTAAGTGTCCTGCTCGATGATGGTGAACGGCACACCCAGTGCGCCGAGGTAGCGCGGCAACACGCTGGGGTCGTAGTCAGGCTGCTTCTGGTCCAGGTGCACGGCGACCAGTTCGAAGCGCACCGGTGCCCTGGCTTGCAGCTTGAGCAGCATATCGAGCAGGGTGTAGGAATCCTTGCCGCCCGACAGGCACACCATCACCTTGTCGCCCTTGCCGATCATGTTGTAGTCACCGATCGCCTGCCCGACCTCGCGCCGCAGCCGCTTGGCCAGCTTGTTCAACTGCTGCTCGTTATTGCGCGGGTCGACGGCGGACATCACGGGGCTTTCCGGGCGGCCGCGCATTGTAGCGGCAGGCGGCAGCAGTGCGCCGCGCGCTACACTGGCCGCGCCCTCCAAGCCAAGCCCGTACCGTCCGTGGACCCGTCCGAGATCGCGCGCAAACTGGTCGAGCTGAAAGTCGAACACCGCGATCTCGACCAGGTCATCGACCGCCTGGCCGCCGACCGCTCGACCGACCAGCTGCAGATCAAACGCCTGAAGAAGCGCAAGCTCGCGATCAAGGACATGATCGCGTGGCTGGAGTCCAAGCTGATTCCCGATCTGGACGCCTGAGTCAGTCGTCGTTCGGATTTGCCGGTGGCTTGGGCGCGCCGCTGTCGTCGCCGCCCACCGCCGCAGCCTGCGCGCTGTCGAGCTCGGCCTTGCTTGCAGCAGTCAGCTTCAGGATGGAGTTGCGCAACTCGCGCGAAAGGATCAACCGTGAGTCTTTGGCGATGGTCGCCATGGCGTCGCCGAAGTCGAGCTTGCCGGCGGCATCCAGCCACACGAAGCGATGCTCCTTGAGTGTGCCGATAAAACTGCGGAACAGATTGCGGTCGAAGAACTCCGGCGCGCTGCGCTCGTAGAGCAGGGCCAATCGCTGGGCGGTCAGGTGGCACAGGTTCTCCAATTCCGCGGTACTCAGGCTGCCCGGGCCATTGCGCACCAGCAGCGCGATGCCGATGTAGTAGCGCTCGAAGGCCTGCACCAGGGTGTGGGCCACCACGCGCAGCTGGAAGGCCTGGTCGGTCTGGCCCACGCGCCGGCGCAACATGCGGCCCTGCGCGTCGGCCTTGAGCAGTCCCTGTTCGAGGAACACGTCGATGGTCTGCTGCACGCGCTCGCCGAATGCTTCCGCCGTCCACGGCAGGAACAGCTCGTTCTTCAGGAACGGATACACGAACTCGCCGAGGCGCTCGACAGTGCCGCGGCGCAGTCGCCGATTGTTGAGAAAACAGCACGCGACCCACGCCGCGGTGGCGAAAAGATGCACCACGTTATTGCGGAAGTACGACAGTAGCACGGCGCGATCGCCTTCGCTGGCCAGCACATCACCGAGCGGATGGCGGATGCGCAGGATCGCCTGCATGTTCTCGCCGTAGGCGATGATCTGCGCGGGCGACAGCGGGGTCACGGTGATGCGGTCGGAGTACGGCACCCGTTCGAGCAGGCGCTTGCACAGCGCAAGCGCCGAACCCAGGTCCGATTCGCCCAGAGAATGTTTGGGCGCCGACAGCAGCACCACCGCCAGCAGGTTGATCGGATTGACGTTGGCGGCACGGTTGATGTTGACCATGATGCGATCGGCCAGCGTGTCGACCGCTGACGCAAACCACTCGGGTCGCTCGTCTGCTGCCGCGCTGTGCTCGCGCCACGTGGGCGCCACCGCATCCAGATGCTCGCCGAGGAAGATCGGCTCGCCGAAGCTCAACGCCACCTTGCCGTACTTCTGGCGCAGGATGCCGAAGCTGCGCAGCAGGCCGAGCAGCGACTCTTTCTCCTTGGGCTTGCCGGTCAGCTCGCCGATGTAGCTCTTGCCCTCGATCAGCTTCTCATAGCCGATGTAGACCGGCACGAATACCACCGGCCGGCGCTGCACGCGCAGGAACGAGCGCAAGGTCATCGCCAGCATGCCCGCACGCGGCTCCAGCAGGCGCCCGGTGCGCGAGCGGCCACCCTCGATGAAGTATTCCATCGATACGCCGCGCGCGAACAGCTGGGTCACGTACTCGCTGAATACGGTCGAGTACAGCGGATTGGCGCGGAAGCTGCGGCGCAGGAAGAACGCACCACCGCGGCGCAGGATGGCGCCGACCACCGGCAGGTTCAGGTTCACGCCGGCCGCGATATGCGGCGGCACGATGCCGTTCTCGTAGAGCTGATAGCTCAGCAGCAGATAGTCGATATGGCTGCGATGGCACGGCACGTAAACCACTTCATGGCCGGGCGCTACTTTCATCAGGGTGTCGAAGTGGTGCATCGACACGCCGTCGTAGATCTGGTTCCAGAATGGCTTGAGCACGAACGACATCGAGCGCACCACCGGGTGCGAGTAGTCGGCCGAGATCTCCCACGCATAGCCGCGCGCCTTGGCCCATGCCTGCTCGCGGTCGATCTTGTCTTTCGCCGCGGTCGCGGCGATCGCCTCGCGCACCGGCTCTGCGTTGAGCACATCGTCGATCACGGTGCGCCGATGCGAAAGATCGGGGCCGATCACCGCGGTGCGCAGGCGGCGGAAGTGGGCGCGCAGCACGCGCGAAGCCTTGCGGATGGTGCGCGGCGGGTCGAGGCCTTCGGCGACCACCGCGCGCAGGCTGACCGGCGGGCTGAAATGCACGATGGTGTCGCGGCCGTTGAGCAGGATCGCGAGCAGGCGGCGGAAGCGGCCCACCATCACCCAGTTTTCCGAGAACAGCACGCGAAACCAGCCGGTTGCGCGATTCGGCGCGCGGCCGACGAAGATCGACACCGGCAACACGTGGATATCGAGCTGCGGATTGGCCGCCACCGCTGCCAGCAGCTGCGACAGGCCCTCCGAATGGGTCAGGGTGCGCGGACGTCCCTCCAGCCCGCTACCGCGCCGCGACAGCGCCAGTACCGCACGGTCGCGGCGCAGGAATCCACCGGGCAACGGCAGCAGGGGCGGCGGCAAGCCGACCTCGCGGGCGGCCTCTTCGAGGATCAGCGCATTGGACAAACCATAGCGTTCGAGCAGGTACACCACCGGCACATCCGAACGCAGCACTGCCGGGTCCGGACCTTCACGCTCGATCTTGATCCGCAGCCACGGGCGCAGCGCGCGCGCGGCCATCCGGAATAGCCACGGCGCGCGGCTGGAATCGGGCGGGGTCATGTCGGCGGGTGCGACGGCCATGCCGTAGTCGGTCGGTGGCGGGCGGCGGTCAGCGCGCGGCGGCTTAGCGCGCGGCCGCGGTGAACATCGACTGCGCGCGCGCGATCGCCGACGCGCGGTGCGCGGCTGCAGCGATGGCAATCAGTGGGGCGATCGATGGGGACATGCAGTACGGCCTGTCGCGAGCTCGGGACCCGGACTGTAGGCGCCAGCCTTTCCGGCGCGCAAGCGCCATGCATCGCATCCCTCCACCAACCACCGATTCCGGATCGCCCAAAAAAAAACTCAGATGGTCTTGCGGCCATCTGAGTGAACCGGCTCGATGCCGGAGGGGGAATCGGCGCCGGGGTGGGGGACGAAAATCGAACCCACCCGCCACGACGCGGATAAATAATAGCTTAGCGGTGCAA
>JBBSDI010000222.1:0-6375 GCA_038249585.1 Lysobacterales bacterium
ACCGCGCCCGGCTGGAATCGACGCTGGCCGATCTTGCTGCCGTGGCCGAGGGCCGTGCGTCCGCACACGAGACCGCAGGCCAGTGGGCCAAGGACGAACCAATCGAGCGCCTGCTGCTGTCGGCACAGGCGATCCGGGTCATCGCGTGGGCCGCGCGCGGCCAGGGCAGCGCGCCGAAATCCGCCGCAGCGCTGGCGAGCTTGACCGCAGCCGCACAATTCCCGAAGCTTGCAGCGTGGTGGGACCACGCCAACGTGGTCCGGGAGCAGCTCAAGACGCCGCTGCGTTCCGATCTGCTCCTGCTCGAACTGCTGCGCGAATTCCGTGTGGCAATGCAGCCGCCGCGCCATGCCAAGGGGTAAATGATGGCTGCAACTCCCGGTGCAACAGGCGGCATGCCGCGCCAGGGCATCCTGTCGCTGGCGATCAAGGACAAGGGTGCGCTGTACAACGCCTACATGCCCTTCGTGCGGGGTGGCGGGTTGTTCGTGCCCACCGCCAAGCGTTACAACCTCGGCGACGAGGTGTTCATCCTGCTCTCGCTGATGGAAGAAAAAGACCGCTTGCCAGTGGCCGGCAAGGTGGTCTGGGTCACCCCGACCGGCGCGCAGGGCAACCGTACCGCCGGCATCGGCGTGCAGTTCAACGAAACCGCCGACGGTGAAGCGGCCAAGACCCGCATCGAAGCGCTGCTGGCCGGCACCATGGGCGCGGAGCGGTTGACGCACACGATGTAGGTGCCGAGCGCCTGGCCGCGGTCGAGCGCGTCTCAGCCCAAGCTTGACTCAGCGATCGCCTTGATCCGCGCCAGCATCGCCGACAGGCCGTTGCTGCGGGTCGGCGACAGATGCCCCTTGAGTCCGATCATCTCGATGAAGCGCGGCTCGGTGGCGACGATCTCGGCCGCGCTGCGCCCCGAGTACACCCGCAGCAACAGCGCGATCAGCCCCGATACGATGGCCGAGTCGCTGATCGCGGCAAACTGCAATCGCGCCGCATCGCCGCTGGGCACGATCCACACCTGCGACTGGCAGCCGCTGACCTGATGCGAATCAGTCTTCAGTTCGGCGTCGAGCGGCGGCAGCTTGCGACCGAGGTCGATCAGGTACTGGTAGCGTTCGGTCCAGTCGCCGAACAGCGCGAATTCCTCGGCGATCTCGTCCTGGGCGCCACTGGCATCGGCGGTTGGCGCGTTCATCGACTGCAGATCTTCCAGCGTGGGCCCTGCGGCGTGTCTTCCACAAATACGCCAAGTGCCGTCAGCTCGGCGCGAATGGCGTCTGCCTCGGCGAAGCTGCGCGCGGCTTTTGCGGCCTGGCGGCGGTCCACGAGGGCCTGGATCGCGGCCCGGTCGATCCCGCTGTCGACGGTCGCCTGATCGAACCAGCGCGCCGGA
The DNA here is from genome assembly GCA_038249585.1 of Lysobacterales bacterium. Lineage (GTDB taxonomy): Bacteria > Pseudomonadota > Gammaproteobacteria > Xanthomonadales > Ahniellaceae > UBA4656. The sequence goes on from JBBSDI010000222.1 coordinate 1,397, forward strand.
TCGAGCTGCAGCAGGCCCAGCAGGCGGCCCCCGGCGAGCAGCGCGGACTTGCGCAGGCGCTGCGCTTGCGGTCCCTCCGCACGGCGCGCCTCGCCGGCCAGCTCCGAGAGCACGGCCAGCGCGCGCGGGGTGTTCAGATCATCGTGCAGCGCGGCGCTGAGTTCCTCGGGTACTGGCGCATCGGCGTCGACCGTGACCGTCGCCAGCTCGCGCAGAACGCCGTAGAGGCCATCGAGCGTGCGCACGATCTGGGTCATGCCGGTGTCCGAGAAGTCCAGCGGCTGCCGGTAGTGCGCCTTGAGCAGGAACCAGCGCAAGGCCTCCGGCGGATGCGAACCGCGCAACTGCTCGACCAGCATGGTGTTGCCCAGCGACTTCGACATCTTCGCGCCGTCGACCGTGACGAAGCCGTTGTGCAGCCAGAACCGCGCAAACGTCCGGCCGCCGTGCGCGCAGGTGCTCTGCGCGATCTCGTTCTCGTGGTGCGGGAACTTCAGATCCACCCCGCCCGCGTGGATGTCGATGGTCTCGCCGAGGTGGGCCTGGGCCATCGCCGAGCATTCGATGTGCCAGCCCGGGCGGCCGCGGCCCCACGGCGAGGGCCAGCCCGGCAGATCGTCGGCCGATGGCTTCCACAGCACGAAATCGCCCGCATGGCGTTTGTACGGGGCCACCTCGACCCGCGCGCCGGCGAGCATCTCGTCGGTCGTGCGCCCCGACAGCTGGCCATAGGCTGCAAAGGTGTCGACGCCGAACAGCACGTGTCCCTCGGCCGCATAGGCATGCCCGCTGGCGATCAGCTGCTCGATCATGGCCACGATCGTGCCGATGGTCTGGGTCGCGCGCGGCTCGATGTCCGGCGGATCGACGCCGAGTGCTGCAAGGTCTTCGTGGTAGGCGCGCGTGTAGCGGTCGGTGATGGTGCCGATCGGCACGCCCAACTCGCGCGCGGCGGCGTTGATCTTGTCGTCGACATCGGTGATGTTGCGCGCGTAGATCACGTTCGGCCAGCGTTGCCGCAGCAGCCGTGCCAGCAGGCCGAAGACCAGCGGCGGGCGCGCGTTGCCGATATGCGCGTAGCTGTAGACGGTCGGACCGCAGACGTACATCGTGACCCGCTCGGGGTCGGCGGGCGCGAAGACCTCGCGCTGGCGGCTCAGGGTGTTGTAGAGGATCAGGTCCATGACGAGGGGCAGGGCGAGGCAGCGGGGAAGGGCGCGGCGCAAGCGTCCGATTGTAGTCCGAGGCGCCAGCGCCGCGCGCGGATTCGAGTCGGCCGCGGATGGCAACGATCCCCTTAGGCTGGATTCAGGGCCGCCCCCTACAATGCACGCATTCACCATCAAGACGTGGCCATCCGTTCCGGACCAGGCCGCGCGAGGAGCCCCGACCATGATCCGCAAGCCGCTGTTCGTCCTGCTCGCCCTGCTGGTGTCTGGTTCTGCGCTGGCGCAAGCGCGCTACGACGAGCGATACGATGACCGCGTACCGCCGCCGCAGCCGCCGGTTGCCGCCGAGAACGTCAATTTCGCTTACGCCGACGTGTTGCGCTCCAACCCGGTATACGACACCGTCCGATCTGCCGCGCCGCGCGAGGAGTGCTACGACGAGCGCGTCGAACGCCGCGACGGCGGCAACGGCACCGGTGGTACGGTCCTCGGCGCGATCATCGGCGGTGCGCTGGGCAACCAGGTCGGCAAGGGTGATGGCCGCAAGGCCGCCACCGTGGCCGGTGCGGTGATCGGTGGCGCAATCGGCCGCGACCAGGCCACTCGCAACGATGGCCGCTACGACAGTGTCGAGCGCCGCTGCCGCGTGGTCGACGACTTTCGCGAGGAGCGACGTCTGGCCGGCTACGACGTCGAGTATCGCTACCGCGGCGAGGTCTACATGTCGCGGCTGGACTACGATCCGGGCGACAAGCTGCGGGTGCGGGTATCGGTGACGCCGGCCGACTGAGCCCGCCGTATACCTGGGCCGGCGCTTCTGGCCGCCCCGTTCTTGCGCCGCAGCATGGCGCATGCTTCAATCCGGCCATGTCCGCTCGCTGCAGTTTTGCTGATTGCCTGACCTCCGCCCGCATGGCCGCCGGCATGACCTCGCGCGCGCGGCGACGCCAGCTGCGGTAGCGCTGGGTCCCGCTGCGTCGAACCACTGACGTATCCGAAGCCCAGCCGCCGCGCTGGGCTTTTTGTTTTCCGTAGAAAGGCCGTCATGACGCTCCGCCACTTCATCACCACCCAGGATTTTTCGCGCGCCGAGCTGGACTACCTGCTGGCCGAGGCCGCGCGCTTCAAGCGCGAGAAGCTCGGCGACCAGCTGCAGGGCAAGTCGATCGCGCTGCTGTTCTTCAACAGCTCCATGCGCACCCGCACCTCCTTCGAGCTCGGCGCATGGCAGCTCGGTGGCAAGGCGATCGTGCTCGCACCCGGCAAGGATGCCTGGGGCATCGAGTTCGAGCCCGGCCGGATCATGGACGGCGAGCCGGAAGAACACGTCGCCGAAGTCGCCCGCGTGCTGTCGCGCTATGTCGATCTGATCGGCGTACGCGCGTTCCCGAAGTTCGTCGACTGGGCGGTGGATCGGCAGGACCTGGTCATCAAGGCGTTCGCAAAGTACGCCACGGTGCCGGTGATCAATCTGGAAACGATCACCCATCCATGTCAGGAGTTGGCCCACATCATGGCTCTGCAGGAGCGCTTCGGCGAACTGCGCGGGCGCAAGTACGTGCTGACCTGGACCTATCATCCGAAGGCGCTGAACACGGCGGTGGCCAACTCCGCGCTGCTGATCGCCAGCCGCTTCGGCATGCACGTGACCTTGCTGTGCCCGACGCCCGAGTACGTGCTCGACGAGCGCTACATGGACTTCGCGCAGGCCAACGTCGCCGCCAGCGGCGGGTCGCTCAACGTCAGTCACGACATCGAGGCGAGCTATCGCGGCGCCGATGTGGTCTACGCCAAGAGCTGGGGCGCGCTGCCTTACTTCGGCAACTGGGCACCGGAGAAACCGATCCGCGACCAGTACCGGCATTTCATCGTCGACGCCGCCAAGATGGCACTGACCAACAACGGTTTGTTCAGCCACTGCCTGCCCCTGCGCCGCAACATCAAGGCCACCGACGAAGTCATGGACGCCCCGTACTGCATCGCGATCGACGAAGCGGAAAACCGGCTGCATGTGCAGAAGGCGGTGATGGCGGGGCTGTTGGGGTGGAGCAAGTAGAGCGGCGAATGGCAAATGATTGAAGCTGCGAATGGCAAATGGCGAATGGCGAACGGGAAAGCGCCGACGCCCCACGCATCCGGCTCTCCCATTCGCCACTCGCCATTCGCAGTTACCGATTTCCCCACACCACATCGATAGCGAAAGATACCGGCCAACCCCAATGACTGATGACCAGAAAATCGTCCTTGCCTTTTCCGGCGGTCTCGACACCAGCTTCTGCGTGCCGTGGCTGCGTGAGCGCGGCTATGCCGTGTACACGCTGTTCTGCGACACCGGCGGCGTCGACGCCGAGGAAGTGGCGTGGATCGCGGCGCGCGCGAAAGAGCTGGGCGCGGTCGAGCACCGCACGGTGGACGCCTCGCAGTCGATCTGGGACGAGTTCGTGGTGCCATTGGTGCAAGGGGGTCAGTGGTACCAGAACCAGTATCCGCTGCTGACCTCCGATCGCTACCTGATCGTCAAGCATTCGCTGGCCTGGTGCGATGCGCTCGGCACCAGGTTCTTCGCGCACGGCTGCACCGGCATGGGCAACGACCAGGTGCGCTTCGATGTCACCGCCAAGGCGCTCGGCGACTACACGATCATCGCGCCGATCCGCGAGATCCAGAAGGAACACACCGAGGTGCGCGCTTACGAGCAGCGCTGGCTGGAGGAACGCGGTTTCGGCGTGCGTGCGAAACAGAAGAGCTACACGATCAACGAAAACGTGCTTGGCCTGACGCTTTCCGGCGGTGAGATCGATCGTTGGGAGGCGCCCGGCGAGGGTGCGCGCGGCTGGTGTGCGCCGCCCGCGGCGTGGCCGATCGCGCCGCTGGCGATCCGTATCGGCTTCGAACGCGGAATCGCGGTGGCGCTCGATGGCGAAACACTGGATGGTCCGACCATCCTCAAACGTTTGAACCAGCAGTTGGCCGCATACGGCGTAGGTCGCGGGCTGTATACGGGCGACACCACCATCGGCCTGAAGGGCCGCATCGTGTTCGAAGCACCGGGTCTGACCGCGCTGCACGTGGCGCATCGGGCGCTGGAAGAGGCGGTGGCGACCAAGCAGCAGAACCGCTTCAAGCCGACCGTCGCACAGCGCTGGGTCGAGCTGGTCTACGAAGGCTTTTTCTATGAGCCGTTGAAGAACGATCTCGAGGCCTACATCGCCTCCAGCCAGGCCACCGTCAACGGCACGGTGACCCTGCACACGCGCGGCGCCAACGTCGACGCGGTGGCAATCGAATCCCCGCACATCCTGCGCAGCGCCAAGGCGACCTACGCCCAGGCCGCCGACTGGGGCGTGGCCGAAGCCGAGGGCTTCATCAAGCTGTATGCGATGTCGAGTGGGCTGTATGCGGAGGTCAATCGGAAGTAGGGGCGGTAGATCTGCGAATGGCGAATGCCGAATGGCGAATGGGAAAGCGGCACGCCCTCAATCACCCTGCTCTTATTCGCCATTCGCCATTCGCCATTCGCCATTCGCCACCAACACCGCAGCTGCCTCGAATCGAAGCTCGCAAACCCAACATTCCGTAACCGCCCATGATCGCCCCAATCCTCCAGCATCTCGAACGCCTCGTCGCCTTCGATACCCGCAATCCGCCGCGGCAGATCACGGCCGACGGAATTTTTGCGTGCCTGCAATCGGCGCTGCCGGGATTCGTGCATGTGGTGACCGACTATGGCGATGGCGCGATCACGCTGTTGAGCACACGCGGCGCACCGCGGCGGGTGTTCAACTTCCATCTGGATACGGTGCCTGCGGC
>JBBSDI010000223.1:0-6373 GCA_038249585.1 Lysobacterales bacterium
GTGGACGGTCATCCGGCAGTCAACTGCGTGCGCGATGCCGCGCTGTCGCATCGGGAGCGACCGCTGGTTCTGTACTGTCGCAGCGGCGGGCGCAGCGTCTTGGCAGCACAAGCGCTGCAGCGTCTGGGCTTCGCACAGCCATTGTCGCTGCGCGGCGGTTTCGCCCAATGGACGACGGAATCGCGCCCGGTCGCGCGCGAGGTCGACACGTGACATCAACCCGATCGCGCAAACGCAGCGGCGTAAAGCACGCCACGAACGTCGCCACCGACCTGGGCGCACAAGTGGAAGCGGCTGCCGAGTTGCTCAAGGCCATGGCCAACCCGCAGCGCCTTCGGGTCTTGTGTCTGTTGCTCGAGGGTGAGCGCTCGGTGGGGCAGATCAACGCACAGATCCACCTTAGCCAATCGGCGCTATCGCAGCACCTGGGCGTGCTGCGCGATCGTTACCTGGTATCCACGCGACGTGCGTCGCAGACCGTGTACTACAGCGTAGCGCCCGGGCCCGTCCACGACATCATCCGGACGCTGCACGCGATCTACTGTGCGCAACCCGACAGCGGGCGCCTTTGCGATCGAGAGATCGAGGCAGCGCAGCAGTAGGCGGCTTTTGCCGTCGGGGCTCAGTGGCATCGGTCGCTGTCAGGGCTGCAGGTCGTGGGCGACCTGCCCCTACGGGCTCGCAGCGCCCCGTGCTGTTCGCATTCGCGATTCGCCATTCGCAGCGACTCAGCCCCTCCGGCGTCGCCGCTCGATCACCTTGGCGTACTTCAGGAACACGTGGAAAGCGTCGATCGCGCTGCCGATGAGGCCTGCACCGCCGCTCAAGAATCGACGCCGCACGACGTAGGATTTCAGGAACATCAGCGGCGGCTGCACCAGCAGGCGCAGCCAGACGAGGCTTACGCCGCGCTCGAACTTGGCCGCGGCCGTCGCGCTGGAGTAGCGGTTGATCTTTTCGACCTTGGTGCTGATGTCGGGCTCGCCATAGTGCTCGAACCACGGCTTGAGCGATCCAATCCGGCCCTCGACCCGTGGCTGCGCGTGGATGCCGTCGTCCGACATTCGCGCCCGCGTGCGGTCGAACAGACGCAGCATGGCATTGTGGTGCGACGCCGGATGCTGCATGCGCCAGAACAGCTGCTCGCGCCGCGGCAGTCTGTAGCCATCGCAATCGGGCGCAATCAAAGCTGCTTTGATCGCAGCCTGCAGCGCCGGCGTCAGCGCTTCATCGGCGTCCAGCAGCAGCACCCAACGATGGGTGGCCTTGTCGATCGCCGCCTGCTTCTGTGGCCCGTAGCCGAGGAACGCTTGCACGAACCAGCGCGCGCGATAGTCCGCGGCGATCTCGCGGGTACGATCGACGCTGCCCGAATCGAGCACTACCAGCTCGTCGGCGAAGCGTACCGAGGCCAGACACCGGTCCAACGTGGCCTGGTTGTTCATGGTGGTAAGCACCACGCTCAGCGGTTCGCGCGTCATCGCGCCTCCTGCGCAGACTTGGCCAGAGCCGCAGCATAGAGCCCAAGCAACCACCAGAACAGCAGTCCCCAGAAGCTGGAATAGAACGCGAAGTGGGTATTGAACGGAAACGTCATCGCGACCAGCGCGAGGCCCGGCGCCAACGCCTGCGACCGTGCAACCGCAGTAGCGCGCTGCCACGCGCGCCACGCGAACCATGCCGCCGTGAGCCAGGCCAGCAGTCCGGGCACGCCGGTTTCGGCGGTGAGTTCGAGCAGCAGTTGATGGGGATGCAAGGCCGCCCCGCCGTTTTGCGGGGCCAACCACGGATCGTCGGGGGCTGCAAAGTCGGCATAGGCATGGCGGAATCCGCGCACGCCGACGCCATTGATCGGATGCGCGCGGCTCATTGCCAGTGCCGTATCCCAGATCGGCAGGCGACCGGCCAACGCATGATCGAGCGAAGCGCGGTCGCCGCCAAAGACCGCTGCGGTGCGATCGATGCGCTCGGCGAACACGGGACTGAATCGATACGACACCGTCGCCAGCAGTGCCGACAGCGCAAGGGCTACGCCAAGCAAGGCTGCGAAGGCTGCGGGTCGCGCGAGCTCGCGCCACAACAGCACGACACCGACCACGCCGAACATCACCCATCCGGCGCGTGCACCGGCCATCAGGATCGCAAAGCCCAGCAACAGCCACGCCGCCAGCAGACCTGCGCTGCCAAGCCGCTCGCGCGCGGCCAGCAATACGAACGGCGACAGCACCGCGAGCACCGGACCCAGTTTCAGATTGTCGGCACCGAAAATCCCGCTGACCCGATCGGCGTGCAGCGGACCGCCAAGGCTCCAGCCGGTGAACGCCTGCGCCACCGCATCGAGCGTCCATAGAGCGACCAGTGCGGCGACACCCTGCGCGAGGGTCTTCTGCACCTGCGGCTTGCCGCCCAGCAGCAGCACCATCGCGCAGGCAAACAGACCAAAGCGCAGGCTGGCGACCGTCGTGGTCCACGCCTTGCGGGGATCGACCGCGTCGATCGCCGATAGCGCTGCCGGCAGCACGTAGGCGGCGAACGCGATCAACACCAGTCCCAGGGATGCGCAGCGCCAGCGCTTCCAAAGCAGCGGAATCGCCAACAGCGCTGCAATCAGCAGTGGCAGCTCGGCGCTGCGCCCGAGCGGCAACAGCAGCAGCATCAGCCACGCCAGCAGTGCTGCCAGCCATGCGCCGCGTTGCAAGCGCAGATCGCTGCCGAGACCCGTGCTGCTCACGCGTTGCTCGCCAGCAGGTCTTGGTACAGCGCCAGCGTATCGGCCTGCATGTCCGCCAGTGCGTATCCGCTGACTGGCGGCAGCGACGGCGGTGCGCGCAGGATGCGCGCCAACTGCGCGACCAGTGCGTCGAGATCGCCGGGCGCGACCGCGCCCTCGGGATACAAAGCGCCGAGCAGCTCGCCGATTCCACCATGCGCATAGCCGACCACCGGTACGCCGATCGACAGCGCCTCCAGCGCGGTGCGCCCAAACGCTTCGGGCTTGGTCGAGACCTGCAGCACCGCGGAGCTGATCGCATAGATCGCGGCCAGATCGCTGCGCGGTGCTGAGGCGACCACGCGCTCACCCACGCCGAGGATGCGCGCCACTGCGAGCACTTCATCCAGATAGTCCGCGCGCCCGGGTTCGCGCGCGCCCGGCATGTAGAGCGCTGCTTGGATACCGTGCCGGGTCGCCAGCAACGCCAGCGCACGCACCGCATCCAGATGGCCCTTCAGACGCGTGCCGCGCCCGGGCAGCAGCAGCAGCGGACGGCCTGCGAGTTGTGCATGCGCGGCAAAGAATGCCGCTTGCCACGCGGCATCGGGCCTGTATCCGTGCGGAAAGGCCAGCGGATCGATGCCGGGCGTGATCACCCGCAGACGTTGTGGCGGCACCGTGGGATAGTGCGCGAGCACGTGCGCGCGCACGCTGTTCGACACGCAGATCACCCGCTCGCCGCCGGTCAATACCGCACTGTAGCGGCCAGGGGAATTCAGACCGTGCACGCTGGTGATCCAATGCGGCTTGGCGCCGTGCAGGCCGCGCAGCGCAAAGCGCGCGACCCACGCAGGAAGCCGCGAACGCGCGTGCACGATGTGCGGTTGGCACTGCTCGATCAGCGAGCGCAAGCGGGATACCTGCGCCAGCACGCGGAAGCTCTTGCGCCCGATCGGCATTGCGACATGCTCGCTGCCTTCGGCGATCAAGGGCGCCACCAGGCGCCCCCCGGCCGAGACCACGATCGAGCGATGGCCCGCAGCTACCAGTGCCGCACCGATCTCCAGCGTCGAACGTTCGACACCGCCGCCTTCAAGCGCCGGCAGCAGCTGCATCACCGTGATCGGCCGCAGGCTGGCCATGGCAGGCCGGGCTAGCTATCGAGAACGTACAGCGCGCCGCAATACGGGCACTTCGCCTCGCCCTCGGCCTCGATCGGCAGATACACGCGGGGGTGCGAGTTCCATAGCGTCATGCCGGGCATCGGGCAGGCCAGCGGCAGGTCGGCCGCTGTCACCCCGTAGCGATTTTCCGCATTGGCGAGGATCAGGTTGGCAGCGGCGGGATCGGGACGGGCCATGGTGGTCGAATCCGCGAGCGACGAAAGTCCGATTCTAGCAGGCCGGCCGCAACCGACCGTTGCGCGGCCCGGCGATCCAACATCCGACATCCCGGCCGGTTTAGAATGCGGCTCACATTCGAGGCGCTGGGGAACTGGAACGATGGATATCAACTGGCTGATCAACCGGGTCAAGAACATCCTGCTCACGCCGAAGACCGAGTGGCCGGTCATCGGGGCGGAGCCGCATACGGTCAAGGATATCTATCTGAAGTACGTGCTGATCGTCGCTGGCGCCGCTGCAATTGCGGCGTTCATCAGCAGCAGCATCATCGGAACCTCGATGCTTGGCATGACCATCCGCCAGCCGATCGGCATCGGCCTGCTGATCGCCATCATCAGTTTTGCCGCGGCATTGGGCGTGGTGTTCGTGGTCGGCTTGCTGGCCGACGTGCTGGCGCCCAACTTCGGCGGCGAGCGCAACCAGACCCAGGCGATCAAGCTGATCGCCTACAGCGCCACCGCCGGCTGGGTCGGCGCGGTGATCGGCCTGATTCCGTTCATCGGCTGGCTGATCGCGATCGCCGCGATGATCTACGGCATTTACCTTATCTACCTTGGCGCGCCGCACACCACCAAGGTTCCGGCCGATCGCGCGGCCGGCTACACGGCCGTGGTGGTCGTGTTCTGGCTGGTCCTGTATCTCGTGGTCGCCGGCATCACCGGCGCGGTGGCGGTGGCTGGCGGTGCGATGTCGGCGCTGACCGGCACGAGCATGTCGACTTCGCAAGTCACGGTCGATCCCGACAGCACGCTCGGCAAACTGGAAAAGTTCGGCCAGTCGATGGAGGCGGCCGGCAAGCAGATGGAGGAAGCGGAGAAGTCCGGCGATGCCGATGCGCAGGCTGCTGCGGCCGCGAAGATGTTCGGCAGCCTGATGGGCGGCGGCACGCAGGTCGAGGCGGTATCTACCGATGTACTCAAGGCGCTGGTGCCGTCGAAGCTTGGCGGTTTCGCGCGCACTTCGCTCGCTGCCGAAAAGACCGGTGCGATGGGCTTGCAGGTCAGCCACGTGAACGCGCGCTATGCCGAGGGCGAGCGCAGCATCAACCTGGAGATCTCCGATGCCGGTAGCGCATCGGGCGCGCTGGGACTGGCCAGCTGGGCCAACGTGACCAGCGATCGCGAGGACGACTCCGGATACGAGAAGACCTACAAGTCCGACGGCAACTTCGTGTCCGAAAAATGGAACAACGACAGCCGCTACGGAGAGTACAGCGTGATCGTCGCCGACCGTTTCGTGGTGAAGGTTGAAGGCAACAACATCGAGATGGATGCGCTGAAGTCCGCCGTCGACCAGATCGATCTCGAGGCGCTGGCGTCAATGAAGGACGAGGGCGTAAAACGCGGCTGAGTGCACCTGGCGCTGCGGCTGACCGGCGGCAATCGCCGGCCAGGCTGTCGATGCAGGCCGCCGGGTAAGGTATTGTTCCGACTCCCTCGACCAGTGAGACCGTCCAATGGTGCAGAAACCCAACTACCAGCTCGAGAAGCGCCAGCGCGAAATGGAGAAGAAGAAGAAAAAGGACGCCAAGGCCGCCAAGAAAGCACCGCCGCCAGCACCGGGCAGCGACGACCCGGCTCCGACCGAGCCCAAGTAGACCGCGCAGTGCGGTGGCGCCCGGGACGGTGGTCCCGGCGCCCGTGTCGAGTCCTCGCGCCGCGCAACGCTACGGCAGGTCGATCAGCAGTACCTCGGCGGCCTCGATACCGGCCAACGCGAGCGTGCTCAAGTCCGAGGCTGCCGCGCCATCACCCGCGTGCATGGTCGTTGCGTTGAGCGTGATGACACCTCGTGCGACCTGTACCCAGGCCCTGCGCCCGGACGCCAGCGCATGCTCGATACGCTCACCGGGAGCGAGCAGGCACGCGTACATGCGCGCATCCTGGGCGATGGCGATCGAGCCTTGCGCCCCATCGGGCGACACCACCAGCAGCAGATTGCCCTGGCGCTGCGCGCGCGGAAACGCCTGCTGCGCATAGCGCGGCGCGATGTTGCTGCGATCGGGCTGGATCCAGATCTGCAGGAAATGCACCGGCTCGGTCTTCGAGGCGTTGAACTCGCTGTGCTGGATGCCGCTGCCGGCACTCATCGTCTGCACCTCGCCGGGGCGAATCACCGAACCGGTGCCGAGCGAGTCCTTGTGCTCCAGCGCGCCGTCGAGCACGTAGGAGATGATCTCCATGTTCTGATGCCCATGGGTGCCGAATCCGGCACCTGGAAGCACACGGTCCTCGTTGATCACGCGCAGCGGGCCGAA
>JBBSDI010000224.1:0-6373 GCA_038249585.1 Lysobacterales bacterium
GCATGGCGCGCTGGATGAGCGCCTCGGCCTCGATCAGCAGCGAGCGCCTGCGTTTTGCACAGGTGCGCAGCGACACCCTGGTGCGCGATGTCGCAGCGCAGGCGCGGATTGTCGCCGCGCGCAGTCCGACCCTGTATGCGCAGGCCGCGGGCACGGTCAGTTTCGCCGTGCAGGCCGGTCAGCCGGTTGCAGCCGGCGCCTTGCTGGCCACGCTCGATAGTCCGGAACTGACCAGCGAGCTGCAGCGCGAGCAGGCCACACTGGCATCCCTGCAGGCCGAAGCCGACCAGCAGCAGATCGACAATCGACGCGCGCAGTTGACCAAGGCGCGCGAGCTGGAGACCGCGCGCGTGACGCTGCGCGCTGCCGAGCGCGAGAAGCTGCGCGCCGATCGCGCGTGGGAAAAGGGTGCCATCAGCGAAGTCGACTGGTTGCGCGGATCCGATGCGCTCGAGAACGCGCAGAACGCCTACGGCCAGGCCGAGCAGGACGTGTCGCTCGACCGCGACGCGCTGGCCCTGCAACTGGCGTCCAAACGCAAGGCGGCCGAGCGCCAGCGACTGCTGGCCACCGACCTGCAGCGCAAGGTCGATGCGCTGGCGATCAAGGCACCGGTGGCCGGCATGGTCGGCAACCTGCTGGTCGCCGAGCGCACCTCGGTGATCGCCAATGCGCCGCTGTTGACCGTCGTCGACCTCACCGAACTGGAGGTCGAAGTACCGGTGCCGGAACTCTATGCCAACGACATCCTGCCCGGCATGCAGGCGCAGCTGTCGATCGGCGCGAGCCGGCAGGTCGGCGAAGTGCGCACCATCTCGCCGGAAGTGGTCAGCGGCCAGGTCAACGTGCGGGTGCGTTTTCGCGACGGCACGCCGGCCGATCTGCGCCAGAACCAGCGCCTGCAGGCGCGCATCGTGATCGAGGAGCGACCGCACACGCTGCTCGTCGAGCGTGGTCCCTTCGTCGACGGCGAGGGCGGTCGCTTCGCGTGGCGGGTGGAGGGCGATCGCATCGTGCGCGTGCCGATCGTGTCTGGTGCGCTGGCCGCAGGCCAGGTCGAGATCGTGTCCGGACTCGCGCCGGGCGATCGCATCGTGATCTCCGACACCAGCGAGTTCCGCGATCACACCGAAGTATTCCTCACCCGCTGATCGACAGCGGCGATCCGCATCAACGCCTCACGCACCTCCGCCCATCACCACCAGGACGCCCACGCCATGCTGCGCATGCAGAACCTGAAGATGATCTATCGCACCCATCTGGTCGAGACCCACGCGCTGCGTGATTTCTCGCTGACCGTTGCAGCGGGCGAGTTCGTCGCCGTGACCGGGCCGTCGGGTTCCGGCAAGACCACGTTCCTCAACATCGCCGGGCTGCTGGAAGAGCACAGCGAGGGCGTCTACGAGATCGACGGTGTCGACGTGCGTGGTCTGAGCGACGATGCGCGCTCGCGCCTGCGCAACCAGAAGATCGGTTTCGTGTTCCAGAGCTTCAACCTGATTCCCGACCTCGACGTGTACGACAACGTCGACCTGCCGCTGCGTTATCGCGGCTTCGACCGCGCCGAGCGCAAGCGCCGCATCGAGCTCTCGCTCGGTCGCGTTGGTCTGGGCTCGCGCACCAAGCACTATCCCTCGGAGCTGTCCGGCGGCCAGCAGCAGCGCGTCGCGATCGCGCGCGCACTGGCTGGCGATCCGAAGATCCTGCTCGCCGACGAGCCGACCGGCAATCTGGATTCGGTGATGGCGCGCGGCGTGCTGGAGCTGATCGAGCAGATCAATCGCCAGGGCACCACGGTGATCATGGTCACCCACGATCTGGAACTCGCGCGCCGCGCACAGCGCAACGTGCATGTGGTCGACGGCCAGATCGTGGATCTGGATGCCAGTGCGCCGCGCGTGGTTGCGCGGCGCGACGGCCATGCGGCATAGCCTGGGGATCGCACGATGATCTTCTACTACATCCGCATCGGCCTTTTGGGCCTGCGCAAGCAGCCGGTACTGTCTGCGCTGATGGTGCTGGCGATCGGCGTCGGGGTCGCCACCGCCATGACCGCGCTCACGGTCATGGTGCGGCTTGGCGCCGATCCGATCCCGCAGCGCAGCGAGCGCCTCTACGCATTGGCTGTCGACAACTGGGACCCCAAGAGACCTTGGGGCGAAACCAACGGTGCGCCGCTGGCGCCCGACCAGCTCAGCTACAAGGATGCTGCCGCGCTGCTGGCCGCAGGCAAAGCCGAGCGCCAGGCGGTGATGTACCGGGTGTCGTTCACCGTGCAGCCCGAGCGCGAGGACCTGCGTCCATTCCAGGCCGGCGTGCGCGCGACCTCGCCGGACTTCTTCCCGATGTTCGATGTGCCGTTCGCGTTTGGCGGCGGGTGGTCGGTGGCCGACGACAGCGCACGCGCGCGCAGTGTGGTGCTGTCGAAGGCCATGAACGAGCGCCTGTTCGGCGGCGAAAACAGTGTCGGCAAGCGGATCGCCCTGTCCGATGACTACTACACGGTCGTAGGCGTGCTGGGCGAATGGCGCCCGCGCCCGAAGTTCTACGATGTCACCAACGGCGCGCTCAACGAGCCGGAGATGGCGTACATGCCTTTGTCGGTGGCGCTGGACAAGGAACTGCTCTCGGACGGCAACAACAACTGCTACGAAGCGCCGGGCGAAGGCTGGGCGAACTACCTTGCCTCGGAGTGCGTCTGGATGCAGGGCTGGGTGGAACTGGCCGACGCAGATGCCGCCGCAACCTACAACGCATTTCTCGCAAGCTACGTGGCCGAACAGAAAGCCGCGGGCCGAGCCTTCGCGCGTACGCCGCTGACCCGCGCCGTTGCGCTGCGCGAATGGCTGGACCTGCGCGGCGTGGTGCCCGACGACATGCGCCTGTTCACGATCCTGGGCTTTGCGTTCCTGCTGGTGTGCCTGCTCAACGCCGGTACCTTGCTGCTGGCGAAGTTCCTGCGCCGCTCGGGCGAGATCGGGCTTCGACGTGCGGTCGGCGCGAGCAAACGCGCACTGTTCGCGCAGTACCTGACTGAATCGGCGGTGGTGGGCCTGCTCGGCGCTGTTGCCGGCCTGTTGCTGACCATTGGCGGCCTCGCCGGGCTGCGCGTGCTCATTCCCGACTCCGCAGACGAGACGCGACTCGATGTGCAGATGCTGCTGGCCTGCGTGACGATCGCGCTGGTCACCAGCATGTTGGCCGGCATCTATCCCGCGTGGCGCGCGAGCAATGTCGCGCCGGCCGTGCAACTGAAGACCAACTGAGGAGCCCGCCATGCGCACCGGTCCCATTGTTTCCTCGCTGCTGCGCCACAAAGTGTCGGCCGGGCTGGTCGCCGCGCAGATCGCCTTGACGCTGGCGATCATCGCCAATGCGCTGTTCGTGGTGGTCGATCGCACCACCATGATCAATCGGCCCAGCGGCGTGGCCGAAGCCGACGTGTTCAGCGTCGGGCTGTCGCCGATCGGCACGCCGGAGGAGTCGCACGCGATCCTGCTCGCGGATCTGGATCTGGTGCGTGGCTTGCCCGGCGTGGCCAATGCGTATCTGGCCAACTCGATGCCGCTGTCCGGCGGCGGCTGGTCGACCGGCGTGACGACCGGGGTCGAGGAGCAGCGCAACCGCGATCGCATGTCGGCGATCTACATGGTCGACGAGAACGGCATCGACACGCTCGGCCTGACCCTGGTCGCCGGGCGCAACTTCGAGGCGTCCGAAGTGCTCTGGCACACGCGCATCGACAGGCTCGATCCGGATTCGGTGATCATCACTGCAGCGCTGGCCAAGCGGCTGTTCCCCGATTCCGACGCGGTCGGCAAGATGATCGGCATCTCCGGCACCGAGGGCGAGATCAAGCAGCGCGTGATCGGCGTAGTCGATCGTGTGGTCACGCCGTGGGCCGGTTGGGGCCAACACGAGCAGTCCACCCTGGTGCCGCGGCGGCTGGAGGGTGGCGCGCAGCTGGCGGTGCGTGCAGCGCCGGGCCGACGCGCCGAAGTGCTCAAGGCGGTCGAGGAGGCGCTGTGGAAGCGCAGCACCGGACGCGTGGTCGAAGGCGTGCGCACCTTTACCGACATGCGCGACGAGCAATATCGCAGCGCAAGCGCATTGGTGGTGGTGATGCTGACCATCACTTTGTGCCTGCTGGCAGTGACCGCGCTCGGCATCGTCGGCCAGGCATCGTTCTGGGTCACCCAGCGCACCCGGCAGATCGGCGTGCGGCGCGCGCTGGGTGCGACCCGCGGTCAGATCGTGCGCTACTTCCAGACCGAGAATGCACTGATCACCTGCACCGGCATCGTGATCGGCGCGGTGCTGGCCTACGTGGTGAACTATGCGCTGGCCAATCAGCTGGGCGCCGATCGCCTGCCGTGGTTCTATCTGCCGATCGGTGCGCTGGTGGTGTTCGCGCTCGGCCAGATCGCGGTGTTCGCACCGGCACGCCGCGCCGCGAGCGTGCCGCCAGCGGTGGCGACACGCAGCGCGTGAACAAACTGCATCTGGCAGCGCTCGCCTGAGCGTCGCCCAGCGTGCAACCATGCGGCATCGCTGTGCATCCGATCCCGTATGGATCGGATGCGCAGGCGCGGCAGTGGTGAACAAAGCACTGAATGGATCGAGTCCCCGTCAGCGACGTGAAATGTCCAACATCCTGGTGATCGACGACAACCGCGCGGTGGCCACCGCGCTCGACATATTGTTCCACCTCGACGGCTGGCGCACGCTCGCGGCCAGCTCTCCGGTCGAGGGATTGGCGCTGCTGGCGCGCGGCGGCATCGATCTGGTGGTGCAGGACATGAACTTCAGCGCCGACACGACGTCGGGCGAGGAGGGTATCGCGCTGTTCCGCCGCATTCGCGATATCGAACCCGACATGCCGGTGATCCTGCTCACCGCGTGGACCCATCTGGAGCAGGCGGTTGGATTGGTCAAGCTCGGTGCGGCCGACTACATGGCCAAGCCATGGGACGACCGCAAGCTGGTAGCGACCGTGCGCAATCTGCTGGAGTTGGGCGATGCCACGCGGCGCGCGGTGCGGCTGGAGCGGGCGGCCAGCGGCGCGCGCGGCGCGCTGGCGCGCGAGTTCGACCTGCGCGGACTGGTGTTCGAGTCGGCCGCGATGGAGCGCTGCGTGCGACTGGCCTGTCAGGTCGCGCGCGCCGATGTGCCGGTGTTGATCACCGGACCCAATGGCTCGGGCAAGGAGCGCATCGCCGAGATCGTGCACGCCAATTCGCGGGTCAAGGGCGGGCCGTTCGTGGCGGTCAACTGCGGGGCGTTGCCCGGTGAACTGATCGAAGCCGAACTGTTCGGCGCCGAGGCCGGTGCCTATACCGGCGCGGGCAAAGCGCGCGAAGGCCGCTTCGAGGCCGCCGACGGCGGCACCCTGCTGCTCGATGAGATCGGCAACCTGTCGGCCAGCGGCCAGATGAAGCTGCTGCGCGTGCTCGAAACCGGCAAGTTCGAACGCCTGGGCTCCAACCGCACGCGCGAGGTGAAGGTGCGGGTGGTCTCGGCTACCAACGCCGACCTGCACGGCATGATCCGCGCCGGCACCTTTCGCGAAGACCTGTTCTATCGCCTGAACGTGATCGAAGTCGCGCTGCCGAGTCTGGCCGAGCGCCCGGAAGACATCGTGCCGCTCGCGCGCCACTTCGTGCCCGATGGGGTACGCCTCGCGCCTGCTGCCGAGGATGCGCTGCGCGCCCACCCATGGCCCGGCAATGTGCGCGAGCTGCGCAATGCGATCACCCGTGCGGGGCTGCTGTGCCGCGATGCATTGATCCAGGCGCTCGACCTCGGGCTGCCATCGACGCCCCGCCCCATCGAGCGCGAGACGCAGCGCGAACCGACCCGCGAAGAACTCGAACGCGCGCTGCAGGCGGCTGGTGGGGTGGTCGCCGAAGCGGCTGCAGCGATGGGACTGTCGCGACAGGCGCTGTATCGCCGCCTGGAGAAGTTCGGGCTCGCGCCGCGTCGCGAGGCGTGAGCGGGGACTTGCCGGGAGGCTCGCAAGCATGCAGGCCGATTGCCGGTCTGTGGTTGCGATGCAGGCCAGTGCGGCGTCGAGCAGCAGCAGCGCTCGACCGATCCTGCGAATCGCGCCGCGCGGTGTGCCTGCGATTGATCACGATCCCGGCATAATCGCCGCATGACCGTTGCCACACTCCGCCGCCTGTTCGGCTGGTCGCTGACTTGCGCGGCACTGCTCGTCCCGCTGGCTCTGCTGGCACGCGTGCTCACGCCATGGCAGGCGGTCGCTGCCGCGCTGCTGGCCGCGCTGCTGCTCGGACTGTACTTCCTCGCGCAGCGGCAGGCGCCTTTCGCACAGCAGCTGCGTGCCTTGTCGACCCTGGTCCTGGCATGGCGC
>JBBSDI010000225.1:0-6361 GCA_038249585.1 Lysobacterales bacterium
GGCCACTGGTGTGGCGTTCGCGGCACTCTTGCTGGGCCGCATGTACAGCCGGCGAATCATCGATCCGCTGAACAAACTCGGTCGGCGGCTCGACTCCCTGTCGCTCGAAACAGGGCCCTCGCAGCTGGAAGGCCGTTCCGGGGAGAGGGAGCTTGCGCTGCTGGAGGACGCCTTTGCACGACTGGCGCATCGCGTGGACCAGGGCTGGAACGAGCTGCAAGCGAAGTTCGCCACCGAAGCGCGACTGCGCGGGGAGCTTGCCACCAGTATCGCCGAGCGCCAAACCATCGACGTGGAGCTGTCGATCGCGGCCGAGATCCAGATGTCGATGGTGCCCAATCCCGCCTCGCTGGCCGCGGAGTCGCCGCTGCTGGATCTTTGCGCGATGCTGGAGCCGGCGCGCGCGGTCGGCGGCGACTTCTACGACGTGATCAGTGTCGATGCGCAGTACACCTGCTTCTACGTTGGCGACGTGTCGGACAAGGGTGTGGCGGCGGCACTGTTCATGGCGCGCGTGTCGACCTTCCTGGAAGTCGCCGCGCGCAGCGGCGAGCCACCCGGCAAAATGCTGTCGGTGGTCGCACGGCAGATCACCCGTGAAAACCCCAGCGAGATGTTCGCCACGGTGCTGTGCGGGGTGATCGATACCGGGATTGGTACCCTGTCGCTGGCCAGCGCCGGGCACGATCCGCCGCTGCTGCTGCGCGCGGACGGGCGCATCGAGTGTCCGCCGATGGAAACCGGTCCTGCGCTGGGCTTTGACGCCGACGGCGAGTACCCGCAGTGGCATCTCAGGCTGCGTCCTGGCGACGCGGTGCTGTGCTACACCGACGGCTTGAGCGAGGCCGCGGACGCGCAGCAGCGCGAGTTCGGCAGCAGTGGCATCGTCGAGGCGCTGAAGGCCGCCGCTGGCTGCTCGGCCGACGGAATCATGCAGGAGCTGACGCGTGCGGTGCGCGCGCACCTGGCCGGCTTGCCCGCGCACGACGACCTGACCGTGCTGTGTTTGCGGCGACCCGGCGCAGTCGCGGTGCCAGCGTCGGTGACCCCCGCGATCGAACTGCAGATGCCCAATCGGCTGACGGTGCTGCCGGTGTTGTCGGCAGCGCTCGATGATGCGCTCAGCGCCGCGGGTGTGCCTGAGAGGGTGCGTATGGAAGTGACACTGGTATTGGAAGAGGTGCTCAGCAACACGGTGCGGCACGGTTATCCGGGCGGCGCGCGCGACACCATACGGGTCAGCGCGCAACGCGATCACGACCGTCTGCACCTGCGCTTCGACGACGGCGCGGTGGAATGGAATCCGCTGGCCCACGAATTGCCTGATATCGATCTGCCGCTCGAGGAGCGCGACGTTGGCGGACTGGGCGTGATGCTGGTCCGCGAGCTGTCGGAATCGGCGCACTACGAACGGCGCAATGGGCGCAATCAGTTGAGTCTGGTGATCAGGCTCGATACCACAGAGGAGTTGAGCGACTGATGGACCTGCAGATCAGGATCGACCCGCCGAAAGCGCACCAGCAGCGCATCGCGCTGTCCGGACGCATCGACACCCACACCTACCAGGATCTCGATCAGCGGCTCGCGCCGGTGCTGGCGAATGCCGCCATCGACACGCTGGTGCTCGATCTCGAGGGCGTGGGCTACATCTCGTCGGCCGGCGTGCGCTCGGTGTTTCGCGCTCGCAAGGCGCTGGCCACGCGCGGCGGCAAGGTGCTGGTGCTCAACCCGCAACCGCAAATCCAGAAGGTTTTCGACATCGTCAAGGCGGTGCCGGTCAGCGATGTGTTCCGTTCCACCGCAGAGCTGGATGCGTATCTGGACAAGATGCAGCGCAAGGTGATCGCCGGCGACGACGACGAGTAGCCGGTCGCGATCCGAGCACGGCGGGTGGGTCTTCGACCCACCGCTGTTGCCATTCCATTGCCCGCGGTTTCGTCGACCTTGTTGGCGGATCGGGGCGACCCGGCCTACGGGTCGGGGCGACCGGGGTAGGAGCGCACCCTGTGCGCGACAGGCGATTCCGAGTGCTGCTGCTGCATCGGTCGCCCACAGGGTGGGCTCCTGCAGACGTCGGAGGGCGGGCCGTCGGCCCACCGCTGTTCGCATCGCGTTGAAAACGGTTTTGGCGACCGTACAATGGCTGACACCCACTTGGACGTCGGCCATGCGCGACAAGCAGGAAATCGTCAGCAACTGGTTGCCGCGCTACACCGGCAAAGCGCTGGACAGCTTCGGGCAGCACATCCTGCTGACCAATTTCCACGGCTATACCGACAGCTTTGCGCGCCTGACCGATGCCGCAGTCGAGGGACGCGACCGTCCGATGCCCAGCGTCACCGCCGACGGCATCACCATGATCAATTTCGGCATGGGCAGTGCCAACGCTGCCACCGTGATGGACCTGCTCAGTGCGATCGCACCAAAGGCGGTGCTGTTCCTCGGCAAGTGCGGGGGCCTGAAGAAGAAAAACCAGTTGGGCGATCTGGTGCTGCCGATCGCCGCGATCCGCGGCGAGGGCACGTCGAACGACTATCTGCTGCCCGAGGTGCCCGCGCTGCCCGCGTTCGCGCTTCAGCGCGCGGTCTCGACCATGATCCGCGACCTCGGGCACGACTATTGGACCGGCACGGTCTACACCACCAATCGCCGCGTGTGGGAGCACGACGAGGCCTTCAAGGAGTACCTGCGCAAGCTGCGTTGCATGGCGATCGACATGGAGACTGCCACCATCTTCGCCGCCGGCTTCGCCAATTCGATCCCCGCCGGAGCGCTGCTGCTGGTATCCGACCAGCCGATGATTCCGGAAGGCGTCAAGACCGAAACCTCCGATCGCAAGGTCACCGAGCACTTCGTCGAGCACCACATCAATATCGGCATCGAGGCGCTGCGGCTGATCCGACGCCACGGCAAGAGCGTCAAGCACCTGCGCTTCGACGAATAAGCGCGCGCGCCGTAGCGCCTACCACTGGAATACCAGCCCGATCACCGCTGGCGGCGCATCGACGGCAGCATCTGCCTGCACGCGGCAGGTGACTTCCTGGCGCTTTTCGGCCGGCAAGCCCTTGTCGAAATAGACCGGTGCGACCAGTTCGGCAAGCCCGGTATCGAGCGCCCTGTAGCCCGACTTCAGATCGGAGTCGGCCAGCACGTACGGCTTGCCGCGCAGGCTTTCCGCGATCGCCGACTGGCATGCGGCCACCGCCAGATTCGCCGGCGAACTACCGCACGCGGTCAACAGCACGACCAATCCGATTGGCGCGATCCGACGCGACTTCATCCCCTGCTCCTGCGGCCACGAAACCCTGCCCAGGCTTCGGACGCTCGATTGTGAGTCAACGACTACAGCGTGTCATGGTGCAGCGCGGCAAACCATGCGACCAAAGCGAATACGGAACCGACGCCGGGGCGCCCGAGCGCTAGCCGGCGCGGCGCGCTCAGTAGCGCGGCACGGACGGATCGACCTGCTGGCTCCACGCATCGATGCCGCCCTCGACGTTGGATACATCGCGAAAACCGAGGCTGCGGAAATGCTCTGCAGCCGATCGACTGGAGTTGCCGTGGTGACACAGGAAGGCCAGCGGGGTGTCCTTCGGCAGCGCGGCCAGCGTGGCCATCGTGTCTTCGTCGAGCACGCGGGCCGGCGCGAATGGCGCGCGTGCGCGGTCGGCAGCGGGCCGCACATCGATCACCGTGACGGCCGTGCCGTCGATCGCGGCCTTCAGTGCGGTGACCGTCATCGACTTCAGCGGCGTCGGCGCATTCGGATTGCGGATCACCAGGCCGGCACCCTGCACGCTCTCCGCCCAGTCGATCTCCAGGCCGTTGGCGCGTTGTGCGCTGTTGAGGTCGAACAGCACCTCCAGGCCGGCGGACTCCGCGCGGATTTCGGTGCCGACTGCCGGCTGCAGCGCGAAGGCCGCGCGGAAACGCTCATCGATCGTCAGGTGCAGGCGGTCGTCGCCGGCATTGACCATCGCGTCGCGAATCGCCTGCGCTGCGCGCGGCGTGATCTGGATCTGCGGTGGCGTGCGGTCGGGCACCGGCGCGCCCAGCACCTGATGCAGTTCGCCGGAATTGAGCATGCCGAGGATGATGTCGGAGCCGCCGAGCAGCTCGCCGCCCACGTACAGCTGCGGGATCGTCGGCCAGTTGCCATACACCTTGATGCCGTTGCGGATGTCCTCATCGGCAAGCACGTCGACGGTGTGGTAGTCGGTGCCCAGACCGTTCAGCGCGCCGATCGCGGCAGAGGAAAACCCGCAGCGCGGGCTGCTGCGCGTGCCCTTCATGAACAGCACCACGCGATGCTGCGAAAGCAACTGGTCGATCTGGGAACGCAGTGCGGGATCCAAGCTCATGGCGGGTCATCCAAAATGGGTCGGCAAGAAACAAAGGATACCGCGGCCGGGCGTGCGAGACGATACAAGTGACGGATTTGCGTCACTCGCGGGCGCAGCGCGCTACTCTATGTGATGGGGACCGAACACCACACTTCCAAGGGAGTACCACCATGCGCCCACGCCTGCTGACGCTGGCCATCGCCGCGGCAATCGCCTCACCGGTTGCTGCGCAGTCGACCGCCGCCCCGCCGCCACAGCCCACTGCGATCGTTCCGCTGAGCTATGTCGGCAGCGATACGCGCATCTCGGTGGGCATCGACGACGATGGCGATATCGAAGGCGAGTTCCTGCAGGTGTTCGGCAATGATGGCGATTCTTCCTGGATCGGCCAAGGCTGGCTGGGGCGCGCGGGCGCTGGCGGCTTGAAGCTCGACTATCACTGGCTGTGGGGCGGCCTGACCGGCGAGGACAGCGTCGAACGGCCCGACGCGGTGACCGTGGCCAAGGCGTTTGTCGCGGTCGACCAGAATGCCTTCGAGGATCGCAAACTCAGCATTGGTGTCGGTCTGGAGCGCGAGCGTTTTTTCCTCGATACGTACTTGTCGCAGGGCCTGACCGACGAGCGCCTCACCGATACCTTCGTCGATGTCGAAACCAGCGTGATCACCGGCACCCAGAACGGACGCCCGTTCCGGCAGACCAGCACCCTGACCACCACTTCGCGCAGCTTCGAGCAGGCCTACGATCATGGTGCCGGCGCGCGCGTCGGTCGCTTCTTCGATGGCGCACTGGCGCGGCTGCGCGCTGGTGTGGACTATGAGTGGGGCGACTACGATTCCGAGCAGCTGACCTTCTCGGCCGGATTCGACAAGTTCTTCAACGACTCAGGGCACAGCCTGTCGCTCGAGGTCGAGCACTACGAGCGCGACGGCCAGTTCGTGCGCGACGATTCCGATACCCGGGCATGGCTGTTCTGGCGCTACGACGTGGGTGGCGCGTTCCGACCGTCCGAGCCGGTGCGGATGGTCGAGGTCAAGCGCGAAGTCGCGGTCGAACGCGCCGTCGATCCGGTCGTCGTGCGCAACGAGGTGCGGATCGATTCGGAACAATTCTTCAAGCTCGACAGCGCGGTGCTGTCGGACGAGGTTCGTGCGGCGCTGACCGATGTGCTCGCCAGCCTGAAGTCCGCGCAGCGGATCTCGCGCATCGAAGTCACCGGGCATACCTGCGATCTCGGCTCGGAGGCCTACAACCAAGCTTTGTCAGAGCGCCGCGCAGCGGCTGTGCGCGAGTTTCTCGCCGGCGAAGGCATCGCAGTCGACGAGATCGATGCCAGCGGCAAGGGCGAGCTTGCGCCCAAGTATCCCAATACGCGCGACGAGCGTCCGCGCAATCGGCGGGTGGCGATCGGGTTCCTGACCGTCGAGGAGCGCAGCGAGGCCGCGCCGCCGATCGCCAGCACCGAGTCGAAGGTCGAGTGGGTGCGCGAGCCGGTCAAGGCGCCCGCGCCGTGGATCCAGCGCGCATTGCGCAATCCTGCCGAGCACAAACGCAACGTCGATGTGTATCGCTTCGAGGAGGTCGACGCGAGCACCACGCTGGGCCCGGTGCAGTTCATCAATCGCGGTCCGCTGGCGGTCAACGATGTGCTGAGCGTGCGCAGCGGGGCGCCGGCCACCCTGGTCAACGTGCTCGCCAACGACAGCGATCCGGACAACGACCCGTTGACCGTCACCGCCGTCACCATGCCGGCCAATGGCAGCACTGCGATCGCGGCCGGCGGGATCAACTACACGCCGCGCGCCGGTTTCGTCGGCATCGACGCCTTCGGCTACACCATCAGCGATGGCAGCGGCGCAACGGCGCAGGCTACCGTCACGGTGACGGTGACTGCCGCGCCGATCCCGCCACCGCCGAATCGCGCACCGATCGCGGTGGATGACGAGGCCACCACCACGGTCAGCAACCCGGTGGTCGTGTTCGTGCTCAGGAACGACTCCGATCCGGATGGCGATCCA
>JBBSDI010000226.1:0-6330 GCA_038249585.1 Lysobacterales bacterium
GATCGGGGGATTCTGTGGGAGCCGCCATGGCGGCGACTGCGGCGATCGGGGGATTCTGTGGGAGCCGCCATGGCGGCGACTGCGGCGATCGGGGGATTCCGCCGTCGCCGCCATGGCGGCTCCCACACACAGGGCGATCGGGGGATTCCGCGATCGCCGCCATGGCGGCTCCCACACAGGGCAGGTCGTCCCGACCTGCCCCTTGGCGACCGCCCTGGGAAACCTCAACGGCCCCAGCGCGAGGGCTGCGGCTGGCCGGAGGTGCCGTCGCGGCGACCCGGGCGGCCATCGTCGGAGCTGCGGCTCTTGTTGCCGGCATGCGCACGCGGCGCATGCGTACCGGGGCGCGCCGACTTGCCCGGTGCACGCTGCTGTGGCTTGCCGCGCTGCTGCGGCTTCTGCACCGGACGCGAGTTGCCGGCGGTACCGGTCAACACCAGCGGCGAGTGCGGCTCGAAGCCGGCCACCGCGCTGATCTCGATATCGCGCTTGAGCAGGCGCTGGATATCGCGCAGCAGACCCGCCTCGTCCTGCGAGACCAGCGAGATCGCATTGCCCTCCGCACCGTTTCGACCGGTGCGGCCGATGCGGTGCACGTAGTCTTCGGCCACCATCGGCAGGTCGACGTTGATCACCACCGGCAGCTGGTCGATATCCAGACCACGTGCGGCGATATCGGTCGCCACCAGCACGGTGACCTTGCCGGACTTGAACTCCGCCAGCGCACGGGTGCGCGCGCCTTGGCTCTTGTTGCCATGGATCGCAGCCGCATTCACGCCGAACTGCTCGAGGTGTTTGACCAGCTTGTCGGCGCCATGCTTGGTGCGCGAGAACACCAGCGACTGCCGGCGGCTGTCCTGCGAGAGGATATGCAGCAGCAGGTCCTTCTTGCGCGAGGCATCGACCGGATGGACGATGTGGCTCACGCCCGAGGCCACGCTGTTGCGCTGTGCGACCTGGATCTCGACCGGATCGCGCATGAACTGCTGCGCGAGCTGCTTGATCGGATCGGAAAAGGTAGCCGAGAACAGCAGGGTCTGCCGATGCTGCTTGGGCAGCATGGCGAGGATCTTCTTCAGCTGCGGCATGAAGCCCATGTCGAGCATGCGGTCGGCTTCGTCGAGCACCAGCACCTCGACCCCGGACAGGTCGACGCCACGGCGATCGATGTGGTCGATCAAACGACCGGGCGTGGCGACGAGCACATCGACGCCACGACGCAGGATCTGGATCTGCTGCGGCATGCCGACGCCGCCGAACACCGCCGTGGAGCTGACGCCGCAGTACTTGCCGTAGTCGCGCACGCTGTCGTGCACCTGGGCTGCCAGTTCACGGGTCGGGGTGAGGATCAGCGCGCGGAAGCGCCGCGCATTCTCCGGACGCTTGCCGTTGGGGTACAGACGGTTGAGCAGCGGCAGCGCGAACGCAGCCGTCTTGCCGGTCCCGGTCTGGGCGCCGGCCAACAAGTCACGGCCCGCGCTGACCTGCGGGATGGCGTCGAGCTGGATCGGGGTCGGCCGGGTGTAGCCCTGATCGGCCAGCGCACGCAGCAACGCGGGCGAAAGCCCGAGGGATTCAAAAGACATGGTCAACACTCCTGTGGCCACGCCGCAGGCAAAAGCCTGTTGCGTGTTTCATCCCGGAGCGTTCCCGACCCTGCATGCAAGATGCAGGAAAACCGCGCTGCAGGTGATTGGTCTGCGGATACCGCCGGATGGCGGTGTGTGATCCGGCTCGCGCTGTCCGCCGGGCGGCGGGGTCGGCGGGACGCAGGTCCAATCAGGACTGGCGACCGCTCAAAACCTGAGACTGCGTGCCGCATGACCCGAAGGCCAGACGGCGATTCGACTCCGAAGGGAAATCCGGGGGACGAAGCAGCGAGCGCGGCGGATGCTACAGGTTTTTCGCCGAACAGGCCAACGACGCTGCCGCCCGACGGGCGCAGGAGCCTGCGCTCAGGGTTTGCCGGGCTTGCCGCTGCCGAACGGCGTATCGCCCTCCGGCAGCCGTTCGAAGGCCTCGAGGGCCTGACGGAATGCGCTGCTTTCATCGGGCGCCCAGGTGCCGCCCAGATGCGCGATATCGCGCGCGACCTGTTCGACGGGGAACTCCTCGGCTTCGCCGAGTCCGACCTTGACCAGGTACAGGATCACGTCGTTGATCGACCAGTTGCGCTCGCGCGCAATCGACTTGATGCGCTCGGCGAGGGCGTTTTCGATGCCACGAAGCACAAAATCGGGCACGGCGGCGAATCCCGGAGTCGGTGCGCAAATGTTAGCAGCGCTGGTCACGACGGAGCACCACGGCGGTCACATTCCGCAGGATGCCCGCGGTTTGCCCGCTGGTGCCCTGTAGCATTCAGCAATGAGCTCGACGATCTCCGGCTGGCGCAGCCGCCTGCCCGCCGCCATCCGTCCGTATGCCGAAGATGCGCCGCTGGGCGCGCTGCTGCTCGGCATCTCCTCGGGCTTTCCGATCGCGATGATCGGCGCGACGCTGACCACGCGTCTGGCGCAGGACGGCATCGACAAGAAAAGCGTCACCGCGTTCTCGTTGGCGTTCCTGGTCTACAACCTGAAGTTCCTGTGGGCCCCAGCGGTCGACCGCGTGCGTGTGCCGGGACTCTCGCGATTCGGCCAGCGCTGTTCGTGGCTGTGGATCGCCGCGGTGCTGGTGGCGATGGCGGTCGGATTTCTGGGTGTAGTCGATCCGACCGCGAGTCTGGCCACGGTGGCGGTCGCCGCGGTGCTGGTCGGGATCGCGGGCGCGACCTTCGACATCGTGATCGATGCGTACCGGATCGAGATCCTGCAACCCCATCAGCTCGGTACCGGCTCGGGCATGTCGCAGTATGGCTGGCGCATCGGCTCGGTATCCGCCGGCGCACTCGCCCTGCTGGTTGCCGAATCCTCGGGCTGGCGCGCGGCCTATCTGCTGTGCGCGGCCTTCGCGCTGCCGGCGGTGTTCGCGAGTTTGTGGCTGGGCGAACCGGCACGCCATCGGCAGCCCGCTCCGGTGCGCGGATTGCAGGGTGTGCTGGCTGCCGTGATCGAACCGCTGGGCGAGTTCTTGCGCCGCCGCGGCGCGTGGCTGGTGCTGCTGTTCGTACTGGTGCACAAGATCGGCGACACCCTGACCAATCTCACCGTGCGCCTGCTGCTCGACGACCTGGGTTTCAGCAACGTCGAGATCGCAACCTACGACGTGGGCTATGGATTCATCGCCTATCTGGTCGGCATCTTCGTCGGCGGAATGCTGTACACCGCGATCGGACTCAAGCGTGCGCTGATGCTGAGCCTGGTGCTGATGGCGGTGAGCAATCTGTCGTTTGCCGGCCTTGCGCTGATCGGCCACAACAATGCGATGCTGGCCTTCACTTTCTGCTTCGAGAACTTCGCCAGCGGAATCGGCGGGGTGGTGGTGGTGGCCTATCTGTCGGCACTGTGCAACCTGTCGTTCACCGCCACCCAGTTCGCGTTGCTGTCGGCTGCCGCCTCGGTGGTGGGTCGACTATTGACCGGCACCACGGCGGGCGGTCTGATCGAGTCGCTCGGCTATGTCGACTTCTACCTGCTCACGACCTTGGCCGCCGTGCCCGGAATCATCGTCTACGGACTGCTGATGCGAGCGGGCCTGGCCGATGAATCCACGATCCGCAACGCCGATCCGGTGGTGGTGCCCGAGCGTTGAATCACAGGTCGTAGTCGACCGTCAGCGGCGCGTGGTCGGAGAACTTCTTCTCCCGATAGACCCGGGCCGCCGCCAGCGCGGACTTGAGCGATGGCGTGACCACGTGGTAATCGATACGCCAACCGACGTCGTTGGCCCACGCATTGGCGCGGTTCGACCACCAGGTGTACTCGGCGACTTCCGGCTTGAGCGTGCGGTGCGCATCGACCCAGCCCTGCTCGTCGAACACGTGGTCGAGCCAGGCGCGCTCCTCGGGCAGGAAGCCGGAATTTTTCTGATTCGAGCGCCAGTTCTTCAGATCGATCGCCTTGTGCGCGATGTTCCAGTCGCCGCACAGCACGACCTGGCGACCGCTGGCCTGCCACTGAAGCAGGCGCTCGCCGAGCCAGCCCATCACCTCGAACTTGAACGCCTGCCGCTGTTGGCTGGATGAACCCGAAGGCAGGTACAGCGAGACCACGCTGAGGTTGCCGAAGCGCGCCTCCAGATAGCGGCCTTCGCGATCGAACGGCGCCCAGCCGAGCTTGTCGATCAGCGCATCCGGTTCGCGCCTGCTGTACACCGCCACGCCGCTGTAGCCCTTGGCCTCGGCATCGTGGAAATGCGCGTGGAACCCGCTGGGAAAGTACGCCTTGTCTGCCAGCTGCGCGCGCTGGCAACGGGTCTCCTGCAGGCACAGCACATCGGCCTTCTGCCGCTTGAACCAGTCGAAGAAGCCCTTCTGGGTAGCCGAGCGGATGCCGTTGAGGTTGGCGGTGATGATGCGCATGGCTTCAGGAGCGGCGAATGGCGAATGGCGAATGGGAGAGCGGGTGCGGGCTAACACGGATGGCGCTGCACTATCGCCAAGCGTTTGGCGGATCAGGTGTTGAGGGTACTATCGTCGCTACAAGCTGCGCCATGCGCGCCCCTATTCGCCATTCGCCATTCGACATTCGCCGCTCTTAGCCATGCTCCCCCACCAACGCGCCTTCCTCGACCTCGCCCTGCGCTGCGACGTGCTGCGCTTCGGGCAGTTCACGCTCAAGTCCGGACGCATCAGTCCATACTTTTTCAATGCGGGATTGTTCAACAGCGGGGTTGCGCTGCGCGAGCTGGGGCAGGCCTATGCGGCAAGCGTAGTGGCCGCAGGGATCGGCTTCGAGATGTTGTTTGGTCCGGCCTACAAGGGGATCGCGCTGGCGACCGCCGCGTCGATCGCGCTGGCCGAGAGCCATGCGCGCGACGTTGCGGTGGCGTTCAACCGCAAGGAGGCCAAGGACCACGGCGAGGCCGGAATCCTGATCGGCGCGCCGCTGGCCGGACGGGTGTTGATTGTCGATGACGTGATCACCGCTGGCACCTCGGTGCGCGAGTCGGTGGCGCTGATCCGTGCGCATGGCGCCACCCCGTGCGGGGTGCTGATCGCGCTCGACCGCCAGGAGCGTGGCAGCGGCGAGCTGTCGGCAGCCGACGAAGTGCGGCAGTCGTACGGATTGCCGGTGGTTGCCATCGCCGGACTCGACGAACTGCTCCAGTTGACCGCCGAGCGGCCGGGTCTGGTTCAGCACCGGGACGGGTTGCTCGGGTATCGTGCGCAGTATGGGAGCGGCATCCAGCCGACCTGAACACCTTGCGGAGAGTTCCATGAAGCGCATCCTGCCAGCGTTAGCCGTGCTTGCCCTGTGCGTGGCCGCACCCGTCCACGCGCAGCAAAAAATCTACAAGTGCACCAATGAAAAGGGTGAAGCGTATTTTGCGAACACCTACGACCCGGTGCGCTGCGCCGGCGGCGGTACCCAACTGAATGCGCAGGGCGTGGCGGTGCGCAGCTTCGAGCGCATCAAGACTGCCGACGAGCTGGCCGCCGAAAAAGCCGCTGTCGCCGAAAAGGAGGAAGCCGAGCGGATCGCCGCCGAGCAGAAAGCCGCCGATCAGGTGCTGCTGATGTCGTATGCCAACGAGGACGATCTCACCCGTGCGCACCAGCAGGAACTGCAGATGATCGACACCACGGTCGCCACCGCCAAACTGCAGCTGGAAAACCAGCAACGCACGCTGGCCGAACTGCTCGCGGTCGCGGCGGAGTCCGAGCGCGCGAAGACGCCGGTGCCGGAAAACATCGCCAAGAGCATCGGCATCGCTCGCAGCCAGATCGAAGAACAGAATGCCGTGATGGTGCGCAAGGACGCAGAGCGCTTGGTTTCGATCAAGGAGTACGAAGCGGAACTGGCGCGCTACCGCGATCTGCTGGCGCGACAGGCAGCGCACTGAGCGCAGGCGTCGCGGCGCCTATGCGGTCGCCGCCATGGCGGCGACTGCGGCACCATTGTTTGTGGGAGCCCCCATGGCAATCGCAATCACCGCGATAGCGGCTCCCACATGGCAACCCCGGTCGCCGCTACTGCGGCACCCACATCAAAACGGCAGCTTGAGGTTCGGATCCTGCGCCAGCATCTGCGCGCGGAACACGTCCTGGATGCGGATCAGGGCCTTGTCGTTGTCGGCATCGAAGCGCAGCACCAGGCTGGGCGTGGTATTCGACGAGCGCACCAGGCCCCAGCCATCGGGATAGTCGGCGCGCACGCCGTCGATGTTCGACACCCGTGCACCGGGGAAGGTCGCGGTCGCGCGGAACTTGTCGACGAAGGCGTAGTGCGC
>JBBSDI010000227.1:0-6318 GCA_038249585.1 Lysobacterales bacterium
CAGGAATTCCGACAGCGGCGTGGCCTCCCGCAAGCGTTTCTCGAAGCCGTCGAGACCCTCGTGGCGGACCAGCGTATCGGGGTCTTCGCCATCAGGCAGGAACAGGAAAAACGCCTGCCGCCCGTCGCGCATGCGTGGCAGTACGCTCTCGGCTGCGCGCCAGCCGGCCGCGCGCCCCGCGCGATCGCCATCGAAGCAGAAGAACACATCGGCGGCGTTGCGGAACAGCAGTTCCGCATGGTCCTTGGTGGTCGCCGTGCCGAGTGTGGCCACCGCCTGGGTGACGCCGTACTGGAACAGGCTCACCACATCCATGTAGCCCTCGACCACGATCAGGCGCGCGAGCTTGCTGTTGGCCTGGCGCGCCTCGAACAGCGCGTAAAGCTCGCGGCCCTTGTGGAACAGCGGCGTCTCGGGCGAGTTCAGATACTTCGGCCCGTCGTCTTTCTCCAGCACGCGGCCGCCGAAGGCGATCACCCGCCCGCGGCGGTCGCGGATCGGGAACATGATGCGGTCGCGGAATTTGTCGTAAACCTTGCCCTGGTCGGACTTCGACAGCAGGCCGACCTTGTCGAGCACGCCGAGCCGGCGCTCGTCGGTGCCGAGCGCGTTCTTCAAGGTATCCCAGCCATCCGGCGCCCAGCCGATGCCGAAGCGCTGGATGCTGGCCGCGTCCAGTCCGCGACGCGCCAGATAGGACTTCGCGCGCTCGCTGCCGGCCAGCTGGCGCTGGAACAACTGGGCGGCCGCATCGAGTGCCGCATAGAGTCCCTCGCCCTCGGCCGAGGGCCCGCTGGGCCGTGTCTCGCGCGGCACTTCCATGCCCGCGCGATGGGCAAGCTCCTCGACCGCATCGAGGAATTCCATGCGGTCGTACTCGATCAGGAACTTGATCGCGGTGCCGTGCGCGCCGCAGCCGAAGCAGTGATAGAACTGCTTGGTCGGACTGACGGTGAACGACGGCGAGCGCTCGTCATGGAACGGACAGCGCGCCTGGTACTCGCGCCCCGCGCGCTTGAGCGGCACCCGCTGCTCGATCACCTCGACGATGTCGGTGCGCGAAAGCAGCTCGTCGAGGAAGCTGTCGGGGATGCGGGCCATGGGGGCGTCAGCATGCCACGCGGGAGGGCGGCGGATGGCGGGGATAGCGAATGGCGAATGGGAGAGCAGGGTCAGGCTTCGGCGAACATAATACGGCAGCGCGGGGCGCCGCTGTCCCATTCGCCATTCGCCGCTCTGAGCCTGCTCAGCTCTTCGCCGCCAACGCTGCCTTGATCAACTCCGACACCCGCCCCATGTCCGCCCGTCCGGCAGCCTTCGCCTTGGCCAATCCCATCACCTTGCCCATGTCCTTGGGGCCGGCGGCGCCTGATTCTCCGATCGCGGCCTCGACCAGGGCGAGCAGCTCGGCTTCGCCCAGCTTGGCCGGCATGTAGGCCTCGATCACGCCGATCTCGAAT
Source organism: Lysobacterales bacterium (assembly GCA_038249585.1). Lineage (GTDB taxonomy): Bacteria > Pseudomonadota > Gammaproteobacteria > Xanthomonadales > Ahniellaceae > UBA4656. The sequence goes on from JBBSDI010000227.1 coordinate 1,461, forward strand.
TTCTCCTGATCGGCGAGGTCCTGGCGCGCGGCGGCCTCGTACTGGGTCACGGAGTCGCGACGCTGCTTGAGCATCTTCTCCAGCGCGGCCAGCACCTGGCTGTCGTCGAGCTGGATGCGCTCGTCGACCTCGCGCTGCTTGATCGCTGCATTGATCAGACGGATCACGTTCAGGCGTGGCTTGTCGCCGCCTTTCATCGCGGCCTTCATGTCGTCGGTAAGGCGCAGCTTGAGACTCATGGGATGGCTCCGTGACCAGGGGATCGTTGGATCCCGGAAAGCACGAAGCCGGCGCCACTTGCGCGGCACCGGCTCGGGATCGTCGCGCTGGACCGCTGCGGGGCCGGGGCCCCGTGAGCGATCAGTACATGCGCCGGCGCTTGGTTACATCGCGCGACACGCGGCGCAGATGGCGCTTGACGGCCGCAGCGGCCTTGCGCTTGCGCTCTTGCGTGGGCTTTTCATAAAACTCGCGCTTGCGAGTCTCGGCGAGCACACCGGCCTTCTCGCAGGTGCGCTTGAAACGGCGCAGAGCGAACTCGAAAGGCTCGTTCTCGCGAACACGAACATTGGGCATTGCAGGCTCCGGAATACAGTTCACGATCCCGGAGGACCGGGAGGGGCGCGCATTCTACCCGCCGGCGGCGCACAAATCAAAGAACCGGGCCGATCAGGCCCCATAATGGGCCGATGCGCGTGCTCGGCATCGAGACCTCCTGCGACGAAACCGGCGTGGCCCTGTGGGATACGCAGGCCGGGCTGCGCGCGCACGCGCTGTTCAGCCAGACCGACCTGCACCGCGCCTACGGCGGGGTAGTGCCGGAACTGGCCTCGCGCGACCACGTGCGCAAGTTGGTGCCGCTGGTGCGCGAAACGCTGGCGGCGGCGGGCCTGGGCATCGACGGCATCGACGGCGTGGCCTACACCGCAGGCCCGGGTCTGGTCGGTGCCCTGCTGGTCGGCGCCGGGCTGGGGCGCGCCATGGCATGGGCGCTCGAGGTGCCCGCGATCGCGGTGCACCACATGGAGGGCCACCTGCTCGCACCGCTGATGGAGCCGGACCCGCCAGCGCCGCCGTTCGTGGCCCTGCTGGTTTCGGGCGGGCATACCATGCTGCTGGAGGTCGCCGCGATCGGCCGCTATCGGCTGCTCGGCGAGACCCTGGACGACGCGGTCGGCGAGGCCTTCGACAAGACCGCCAAGCTGATGGGGCTGCCGTATCCGGGCGGCCCGGTGCTGGCTGAGCTGGCCGAGTCCGGGCGTGAGGGCGCGTTCAAATTCTCCCGCCCCATGACCGACCGGCCGGGCCTCGATTTCAGTTTCTCGGGGCTCAAGACCCAGGTACTCCTTGCGTGGCAGGGCACCGGCTCGGACCCTGCCCGGCGCGCGGACATCGCACGCGGCTTCGAGGAGGCCGCCACCCACACCCTGCTGATCAAATGCCGCCGCGCACTGGCCCAGACCGGCGCGCGCACCCTGGTGGTCGCCGGCGGGGTCGGTGCGAACCTGCGGCTGCGCCAGTTGCTCGAATCCGCGGCGCGCAGCGACGGATTCCGGGTCGCCTTTCCACGTCCGCAGTTCTGCACCGACAATGGCGCGATGATCGCGTTCGCCGGCGCGCAGCGGCTGCTCGCAGGGCTGCACGATGCGGCCGATATTCACGTGTTCCCGCGCTGGGATCTGGAATCCTTGCCGGCTGTTCCGCAACCCTGAGCAAACCACCACCATGGACTGCGTATTCATCGAAGACCTGCGCATCGAGACCACGATCGGCATCTACGACTGGGAAAAGAAGATCCGCCAGGTAGTCGCCTTCGACATCGAGATGGCGTTCGACAATCGCCCGCCGGCCGGCTCCGATCGCATCGAGGACACGCTCGACTACAAGTCCGTGTCCAAACGCCTGAAGGCCTTCGTCGGTGAATCGAAGTTCGAACTGGTCGAGACGCTGGCCGAGCGCTGCGCGGAAATCATCCAGCGCGAGTTCGGCGTGGAGTGGCTGCGCCTGAAGCTGTCCAAGCCCGGTGCGGTGACCGACTCGAAGGCGGTCGGGGTAATCATCGAGCGTGGACGCCGGCCGCAATGAACGCGGGCGGTCGCGCCTGGCTGTCGCTGGGCAGCAACGTCGAGCCGCAGCGCCACCTGCGCGCCGCGTTGGACGAGATGCGCGCGCGATTCGGTGCGATCGTGGTCTCGCCGGTCTACCGCACGCCGGCGGTTGGCTTCGAGGGGCCGGACTTCCTCAATCTGGCGGTGGCGCTGGACAGCGATCTGGATCCGGGGGCGCTGGATGCGTGGCTGCATCAGCTGGAGGACGCCCACGGGCGGCGCCGCGACGTGCCGCGCTTTTCCAGTCGCACGCTGGATGTCGATATCGTGCTGTTCGGCGATCTGCTGCTGCGCGGGCCGGGCAATCTGCAGTTGCCGCGCGCCGAGTTGGTCAAGCACGCGTTCGTGCTGCGCCCGATGGCCGACATCGCCGGCGATATCGTGCATCCCGTCCTGGGCCGCACGCTGGCGCAGTTATGGCACGAGTTTCCACGCGCGGACGCGCGGGAGTCGACCGCGCTCGCGCCACCGCTGTGACCCGCCGAGCGCTGCACCACAGCGCTGCGGTCCTTGCATGCCCGGTCCGGGCGCTATTCAATGGCGCCTCAAGCGCATTCCGCGCACCGGAGGCAGGGGCCATGTTCGAAAAATTCTCGCGCAGCTGGGAGCTGGTCAAGGCCAGTGCCACGGTGCTCTCGCAGGACAAGGAGCTGCTGGTATTCCCGGCGGTGTCCGCGGTGGCGGCGTTTATCGTCGCGGCCTGTTTTGTGCTGCCGATGATCGGCCTTGTTGGCTTCGACGGCCTCGATCGGGTTGCCGCGGGTGAGGCGGGCGTCGGTGTGTACCTGTGGGCGTTTACGTTCTATCTGGTGCAGTATTTCGTGATGTTCTTCTTCAACGCAGCGCTGGTCGGCGCGGCCATGATCCGCCTCGAAGGCGGCGATCCGACGGTTGCCGACGGCTTCCGGATCGCGCTCGGCAAGATCGGCCCGATCCTCGGCTATGCCGCGATCGCCGCTACCGTCGGCATGATCCTGCGCGCAATCCAGCAGCGCGCCGGCTTCATCGGCAAGTGGGTCGCGGGCCTGCTCGGCGTGGCATGGACAGTGGCCACCTACATGGTGGTGCCGATCCTGGTCACGCGCAACGTCGGACCAATCGACGCGCTGAAGGAGAGCGCGGGCATGCTGCGCCAGACGTGGGGCGAAAACGTGATCGGTCAAGGTGGGCTGGGTCTGGTGTTCGGGCTCATCCACGTGCTGTTGATCGTCACCGGCATCGCGCTGTTCATCGGCGCTGTGGCAACCAAGAGCGTCGCGCTGATGACGATCGCCGGCGTCGGCCTCGTCGGCGCGGTGATCCTGGTCGCGCTGGTGCAGACTGCGCTGTCGGGCATCTATGCGGCCGTACTGTACCGGCATGCCAGCGGTCAGCAGTCCGTCGCGGGCTTCGACCAGAGGCTCCTGCAGTCGGCCTTCGCACCGAAGTAGCATGGCCGATCGCCACCGACGCGGCGTTGCAGGCGTCGGCTGGTTGCCCATGATGGTGGTCGCATTCGGCAGCTGCGGCGACGCAGCTGCCAAAGAGCGCAACCTGGTCGATCGCCTGCGGATCGCGGTCGGACCCTATCGTGCCGACTCGACACTGGGGCTGCGGCTCGCACTGGAGCCTGGCGCGGGACCGGAGGAGATCGAACCGGGCTCGGCCAGCGGACGCTTGCGCGAGCGCACCAACACGTGGCGATGGGACGTTGCCGGTAGCGTGTCCGGCACCCACGGCTGGCGGGTGGGTGGCTTCGGGGTGGCGGGTGCGGCGTCGGGCAGCGCCTCGCGCCTGCTGCAGCTCGACGATCGCGAGCTGCAGTTCGAAGCCGACGCCAGCGGCAGTCTCGACCTCGATGCGCACAGCGTTTCCTATGCATGGTGGTTTGCGAATTCGCCCACGGTTGCCGCGAGCGCTGGGGTCGGCTTGCTGCGCTTCGGCCTGAAAACGCAGGTCGAAGGTCGAATCTCGGTCGATGGCGATGCGAGCGGCAGTGCGAGCGGCAGCGCACGCTCCGCGGTGGCGGGATGGGCGCCGGTACTGCGCTTTGAATACCTGCGCCGATTGGCCCCACAGTGGACCGGCGGGATCGATCTGGCCTGGGTGCGCAAGCCGAGCGGCTCGCTGAGCGGTCAGGCGATCGATGCCGGTGTCGGGCTCGAGTGGCTGCCGACGGCGCATCTCGGGCTGGCGTTGCGTTACACGCTGATCGATCTCGACCTGCGTTACGCGCGCAGCGGCGGCATCGCGAAGCTGGGTCTGCGCACGCACGGGCCGCAGCTGCTGGCGACCTGGCGTATGTGATGCGGCTCGGATGTTGAGGGTCGACTTTTGCTGGCTGTGGGAGCCGGCATGCCGGCGACCGCACCCTTGGCTAGCGCCGCGACTCCGGTCGCTGCCATACCCTTGGCTAGCGCCGCGAGTCCGGTCGCCACCACATCCTTGGCTACCGCCGCGACTCCGGTCGCTGCCATGGCAGCTCCCACAGCGAGGAAGGCCTGCCACCGCAGATCATTTGATCTCGCGCTTCGAGCGCACCAGACCTGCCTCGCGCCCACTTCCTCGCTGTGGGAGCCGGCATGCCGGCGACTGCACCCTTGGCTACCGCCGCGAGTCCTGTCGCTGCCATGGCAGCTCCCACAGCGAGCAAGGCCTGCCACCGCAAGCCATTCGATCTCGCCCTTCGAGCGCACCAGACCTGCCTCGCGCCCACTTCCTCGCTGTGGGAGCCGGCATGCCGGCGACTGCACCCTTGGCTACCGCCGCGA
>JBBSDI010000228.1:0-6284 GCA_038249585.1 Lysobacterales bacterium
AATGTTGGTTTTGGTCAGGCTTGCAGTGTTGGTTTTGGCCAGGCTTGCATTGAAGGTGGGGACAAGGTTTGCGGTGATGGTTGTGGCAAGGCTTGCAGTGCAAGTCTGGCAGCAACAGCCCATTCTCCTTGTGGGAGCTGCCATGGCAGCGACTGGGAGGACTGGGGTCACTGCAACGACTCAGGTGCAGCGAGAGGTGGCTGTCGCTGGCATGCCAGCTCCCACAAGGTGCCAGGAGGGTTTTGGCCAGGCTTGCATTGTTGGTTTTGGCCAGGCTTGCAATGTTGGTTTTGGCCAGGCTTGCAGTGAAGGTGGGGACAAGGTGTGCAGTGATGGTCGTGGCCAGGCTTGCAGTGGATGTCTCGCGGTGACACCCCATTCTCCTTGTGGGAGCTGCCATGGCAGCGACTGGGGGGACTGGGGTCATTGCAACGACTCAGGTGCAGCGAGAGGTGGTTGTCGCTGGGCCCAGAGCCCAGAAAGAGCCGGTGAACGCTGCTTTTCTGGGCCCTGAGCCCTGAGCCCTGGGCCCTACGCCCGAGTCCCGAGTCGCTCCAGCGACCGCTGCGCGCTCAACGCGCCGTGCCCGCCCGCTGCAGGGGAATCCGCCGCACCGCCTCCAGCCCGTTGCCAGTGAGCTTGGACAACAGACGTTCCAGCCAGACGCGTTCTTCGGCATCCAGCACCTCCAGCAGTTCACGCTCGTACTCCAGCGCGCGTGGTGCGATCTGGTCGTAGATGCGCTGGCCCTTGGGCGTGAGCGCCAGCACACAGCGGCGGCGGTCGGAGCTGTGCACGCCGCGGCGGATGCGCTCGTTGGCCAGCAGTCGCGCCACTGCGCGGCTGACCGCGACCTTGTCCATCGCGGTGCGCTCGGCGACTTCGCCGGCGCTCAAACCCGCATAGCGGCCAAGCACCGCCAGCACCCGCCATTCGGTCACCGACAGGCCGAAGCGCGCCTCGTACTCGCGCGCGATCGCCTGCGAGATGGTGTTCGACAGCAGCGACAGCCGATAGGGCAGGAAACGTTCGAGGTCCAGCTGGCGGGATTGGCTCATTGCGGCGCTGCGGCTTGCAAAAGGTTTCATCCGAAACTATAAGGACCTGAGCGCAAGAGCAACCATGCACTGCAGCATCCGCCGGAGACGTCCATGAACGCCCAGCCGAATCCCGGCACCGCGCCGCTCGCGCACCCCAATCCGCTCGGCATCAACGGCTTCGAATTCGTCGAGTTCGCCGCCCCCGATGTTGCCGGCCGCGCGGCGCTGCATGCGCTTCTCGTACGCATGGGCTTCAGCGCGGTCGCGCGCCATCGCAGGCTGGCAATCACGTTGTATCGGCAGGGCGCGGTGAACTTCCTCATCAACGAGCAGCCGGATTCATTTGCTGCAGACTTCGCGGCCAGGCATGGTCCATGTGCGTGCGGGTTTGCGATCCGGGTGACCGACGGTGCCGGCGCGCTGGCCGCGGTCACCGCGCGCGGTGCCGAGCCGATCGCACATGCCGCGGATTCGCGCGCGGTTCCCGCGCCGGCGATCAAGGGCATCGGCGAGTGCATGCTGTATCTGATCACCGACGGTGCGGACCCGTATGCGGCCGACTACGAGACGCTGGCGGGCGCGAGCACCGCGCCAACTGGCTTCGGCCTGACCTTCATCGACCACCTGACCCACAATCTGTACTTCGGCAACATGGCCAAGTGGGCCGGCTACTACGAGCAGCTGTTCGGCTTCCGCGAGATCCGCTACTTCGACATCAAGGGCGCCAAGACCGGGCTGGTGTCGAAGGCGATGACCGCGCCCGACGGCATCGTGCGCATTCCGCTCAACGAGTCGTCCGATCCGAAGAGCCAGATCAACGAGTATCTCGACCAGTATCACGGCGAGGGCATCCAGCACATCGCCTGCTTCACCGACGATATCTACGCCACGGTCGCGAAGATGCGCGAAGCCGGCGTGACTTTCCTCGATACGCCAGACAGCTACTTCGAGGTGATCGACCAGCGCATTCCCGCGCACGGCGAGGATCTGGCGCGGATGAAGGCCCTGAAGATCCTGATCGACGCCGATCCCGAGACCAAACAAAAGAAGCTGCTGCAGATCTTCACCGAAACCCACATCGGTCCGATCTTTTTCGAGATCATCCAGCGCAAGGGCAACGAAGGCTTCGGCGAGGGCAATTTCCAGGCGCTGTTCGAGTCGATCGAGCGCGACCAGATGCGCCGCGGCGTGCTGTAGCGCTCGATCCACGCAAGCGCCAGAACAGACAACGATCCACGCGATGAACAGCAAGCCACTGACCGAGCCCGCACTCGAATACCTCACCGGATTCGGCAATCAACTGGCCAGCGAGGCGCTTGCCGGCGTGCTGCCGCAGGCCATGAACTCGCCGCAGCGGGTCGCATTCGGGCTGTATGCCGAGCAGATCTCGGGCACCGCGTTCACCGCGCCGCGGCATCTGAACCGGCGCACCTGGGCTTATCGGATTAGACCGGGTGCCGTGCACGGTGCGTTTGCCGCGTTGCCTGCGGGGCGTTTCCACAACCGCTTCGACGCAGTGCCGCCGAGCCCGAATCAGTTGCGCTGGGATCCGTTTCCGCTGCCAGAGCAAGCCACCGATTTCCTCGATGGACTGTTCACCCTCGCCGGCAATGGCGGGCCCGGCACCCACAATGGCATCGGGATCCACTATTACGCGGCCAATCGGTCGATGCAGGGTCGCTACTTCAGCAATGCCGACGGCGAGCTGCTGCTGGTGCCCCAGCTCGGGCGACTGCGCATCGCGACCGAGATGGGTGTGCTGGAACTCGCACCGTCGGAGATCTGCGTGATCCCGCGCGGGATCCGCTTTCGCGTCGACCTGCTCGATGCGCAGGCGCGCGGCTATGTGGCGGAGAACTTCGGCGCGCCGCTATGCCTGCCGGAGCTGGGTCCGATCGGCTCCAATGGTCTGGCCAATGCGCGCGATTTCCAGGTGCCGGTTGCGGCCTTCGAGGATGTCGAGGGTGCGTTCTCGCTGCTGACCAAGTTCGATGGCAATCTGTGGGCGGCAGACATCGGCCATTCGCCACTCGATGTGGTCGGCTGGCATGGCAATCATCTGCCATGCAAGTACGACCTGCGCCACTTCAACACCATCGGCTCGATCAGCTACGACCATCCCGATCCGTCGATCTTCACCGTGCTCACCTCGGCATCCGACACGCCGGGCACCGCCAATCTGGATTTCGCGATCTTCCCGCCGCGCTGGCTGGTCGGTGAGAACACCTTCCGTCCGCCGTGGTTCCACCGCAACGTGGCCAGCGAGTTCATGGGCCTGGTGCACGGTGTGTACGATGCCAAGAGCGAAGGATTCCTGCCCGGCGGCAGCTCGCTGCACAACTGCATGAGCGGGCACGGCCCGGATGCGGAAACCTTCGACAAAGCCAGCGCCGCCGACACCTCGCGCCCGGACCGGATCAGCGACACGCTCGCCTTCATGTTCGAGACCCGCCTGGTGCTTCGCCCCACCCGGCAAGCGCTGGATGCACCGCAGCTGCAGCGCGATTATCTGGACTGCTGGCGCGGATTGCAGCGGCGCTTCGTCGCGCCGTGACGGGCCAGTGGTGGATGCGACTGTCGAATCGTAACAGTCGCCTCGCGCGCCGTGCCCCGAACATCGTTTGACGCCGCGCACGTCGCTCACTGACCCTATTCGCCATTCGCCGAAATCCATTCCACCCCACCAGACCCCGCCCATGAAACTCGCCTCCCTCAAATCCGGCACCCGCGACGGCACCCTGCTGGTGGTCAGCCGCGACCTGCGCAAGGCGGTTGCGGTGCCGCAGATCGCGCATACCCTGCTGCAGTCGCTGGAGGACTGGGAACGCGCCGCGCCGCGCTTGAACGCGGTGTCGGAACAGCTCAACGAGATCGCCACCAATGGCGGCAGCGGCGAGATCGAGTGGCAGGCGGTGTTCGATCTCGATGCGGCAGCGCTGGCCGCACCACTGCCGCGCACGTGGGAGTTCGTCGACGGCAGCGCTTACCTGCCGCATGTGGAGCGCGTGCGACGTGCGCGCGGCGCCGAGGTGCCGGCCAGCTTCTATGTCGACCCGCTGATGTACCAGGCCACCAGCGCCGGGTTTCTGGGCCCGCGCGATCCGGTGCTGGTGGTCAGCGAGGACTACGGCATCGACCTCGAAGCCGAGGTGGTGGTGGTGACCGACGATGTGCCGATGGCGGTCACTGTCGCGCAGGCGGCAGCGCACATCCAGCTGATCGGACTGATCAACGACGTTTCGTTGCGCCATCTGATTCCCGATGAGCTGGCCAAGGGCTTTGGCTTCCTGCAGTCCAAACCGCGCTCGGCTTTGTCGCCGGTATTCGTCACCCCCGACGAACTGGGCGAGGCGTGGCGCGATGCGAAGGTGCACCTGCCGCTGACCAGCCACATCAATGGGCAGTGGTTCGGCGCGCCCGAGGCCGGCGTCGACATGCAGTTCAGCTTTGCGCAGCTGATCGCGCACGCCGCGCGCACCCGCCCGCTGGCGGCCGCGAGCATCGTCGGGTCGGGCACCATCGCAAACCAGGACGAGAGCAAGGGTGCCTCGTGCCTGGCGGAGCGGCGCACCCTGGAGGTGCTGCGCGATGGCAAACCCAGCACCCCGTTCCTGCGCTTCGGCGATGTGGTGCGCATCGAGATGTTCGACCGCGCGGGCGCCAGCGTGTTCGGCGCCATCGAACAGCGCATCGCGGCCTTCACCCCGTTGGTCTGAATGCCCGCCGGTCGATGCTGTTTTCGCTTGTTGGGCGGGGATGCGCTGCGTTAGGCTGTGACGACAATAATCCGGCAAGCCGGTCGTGATGGGCACAGACCCGTCCGGCCCTGGGGGGGCAATGGCCGCGGAAGGTATGAAGTTGTACAGCTTCTGGCGTTCCAGTGCGGCCTACCGTGCGCGAATCGCCCTGAATCTGAAGGGTCTGCCGTATGAGCTGATCCCGGTCAACATCGCGCCCAACAGCGGCGAACAGCACACCGACGAATTCCATGCGCTCAATCCGCAGCACATGGTGCCGGTACTGATCGACGGCGAGCGCGTGATCCGGCAGTCGCTTGCGATCGTGGAGTATCTGGACGAAACCTATGCCGGCGCGCGTTTGCTGCCGGTGACCGCGCGCGAGCGCGCGCGAGCGCGTTCGCTGGCGCTGATGATCGCCTGCGATATCCATCCGCTGAACAACACCCGGGTGCTGCAGTATCTGGAAACCGAGTTCGGCACGCCCCAGGTCGAGCGCGAACGCTGGGTGCGGCACTGGATCGAAACCGGCCTCCTGGCGCTCGAAGACCTGCTCACCACCAATCCCTCCACCGGCACCTTCTGCGAGGGCGACACGCCGTCGATCGCGGATATCTGCCTCGCACCACAGTGCTACAACGCGCAGCGTTTCGCGATCGACCTGTCGCGCTATCCGGTGCTGTCGCGCGTCTACGAAGCTTGTCTGGCGCTGCCTGCCTTCGATCGGGCGCGACCGGAGAACCAGCCCGACGCGCCGCGTCCTTAGCGACGCCGCGATCGCGTACCGCGCCTACAGCAGCTGATCGGGCGGAAACTCCACCGCCGCGCTGAGCCCCTGCGCCCGCGATACCGATTGTGCGAGCAGGGTATCGGCGGCGACCGGACCCAGCGCATCGCAGGCGGCCAGATACAGCGCGTGCACGATCCGGCGCAGTTCCGGCGTGGACAGTGCGGCAGCCATGCTCTCTTCGGTCGCGCCCGCAACCGACCAGCTGGCGATGCCCGCACGCTGTGCTTCGGGGATTCGCGCGTGGGTGAGCGCGTCGTCGATGATCTGTCGCAGCAGGTCGGCCTGGCTGCGCGCCTGCGCGCGGACCGGCGCGAGCAGGGAGCGGCAGATCGCGCCGAACACCACGCTGGCCGCAGTGCTCGCGACCGGCAGTTGCCGCGTCGGGGCACGCGTCGCGGGCGCCGGTGAAGCCGCGACCGCGCGCGCTGGCGCGGCGCCGCGCAGCGCCAGCCCGGAATCGTCCTCGATATCTTCGGCGCTCAGCAGCAATTGGTCGGGCACCCGCGGCATCGTGTCGTAGGGCTTGCCCAGCGACTCGAAGATGCTGCGGGTCAGCGCAATGCGTTGGGTGTCGGTCAGTCCGATCAAGCCAGCGCAGCGGGTGACGTAGCGGGTCGCCACGAAGTGCGGCTGGTCGGCGAACTCGCGTTGCCACAGCCGGAACGCCACCGAGATCGCCGTGGTGTCGTCGCGCAAGGTCTGGATGAGCGCTGCGTA
>JBBSDI010000229.1:0-6271 GCA_038249585.1 Lysobacterales bacterium
CGCCAACGTGCCGCTGATCGCGCACAAGTTCGGCGGCTCCAGCTTGGCCGATGCGTCGCGCATCAAGCGCGTCGCGCAGATCCTGCGCGATCGGCACGGCGAGCGGCAAGTGGTGGTGGTGTCGGCGATGTCCGGCGTCACCGACACCCTGATCAAGCTCGCCGGGCTCGCTGCGCGCCGCGATCCGGCGTGGAGCGGTGCCTGCCTCGATCTGGAACGCAAGCACCTCGAAGCGTGCCGGCTGCTGCTCGATGGCCATCAGGCGACGACCGTGCAGCGGCTCGAGAACGAGTTTGCCCATCTGCGCGACCTGCTGCATGCGTTGAGCCTGCTCGGCTCGCCCTCACCCGAGGCGATGGCCTATGTGCAGGGTCTGGGCGAGGTGTTCTGCGCGATCCTGCTGGCGGCGTACTTCAACGAGCTGGGCGATGCCACCGATTTCCTCGACGCGCGCGAGGTGCTGGTCGTGCGCCATGAAGAACTCGGCGCGGTGGTCGAGTGGGACGACAGCGCTGCGCGCCTGGGCGAATGGCGTGCCCGGCATAGCGCACCGCGGGTGATCATCACCGGCTTCATCGCACGCGACCTCGAAGGACGCGCCACCACGCTGGGACGCAACGGCAGCGACTATTCCGGCGCGATTTTCGGCGCGCTCTTCGATGCCGCCGAGGTGCACATCTGGACCGACGTCGACGGCGTGCTCAGCGCCGATCCGCGGCTGGTGCCGGAGGCCGTGCTGGTGCCGGAACTGACCTATGCCGAGGCTTGCGAGCTGGCCTATTTCGGCGCCAAGGTGATCCACCCGCAGACCATGCAGCCGGCGATCGCGCGCGGCATTCCGCTGCGCATCCGCAACACGTTCAAGCCCGAGCACGCGGGCAGCCTGATCGCTGCCAACGCCGCCACCACGCCGCCGGTCAAGGGCATCACCGCGATCGGCGAGCTGTGCATGGTCAGCGTGGAGGGTGCGGGCATGATCGGCGTGCCAGGCACCGCCGAGCGCGTGTTCGCAGCGCTGCATCGGGCCGGCATCTCGGTGGTGATGATCTCGCAGGGCTCCTCCGAGCACTCGATCTGCTGCGTGGTCGAAAACCAGCATGCACAACGCGCAGTGCAGGTGCTCGAGGACGCATTCGCGCGCGAGCTTTCGCGCGGGCAGATCCAGCGCGTGACGGCGGAGCCGGGGGTCAGCGTACTGGCGGTGGTCGGTGAAGGCATGGCCGGCACGCCGGGCATCGCGGCGCGCCTGTTCGACTCGCTGGCGCGCGCCTCGATCAACGTGCGCGCGATCGCGCAGGGCGCATCGGAGCGCAACATCTCCGTCGCCATCGCCAGCCGCCAGGCTGCGCGCGCACTGCGTGCGGTGCATGCTGGCTTCTATCTTTCCGCGCAGACGATCTCGATCGGCGTGGTGGGCCCGGGTCAGGTCGGTCGTGCGCTGCTGGCGCAAATCGATGCGGTCTCGGAACGGCTGTTGCGCGATGCGAACCTGGACTTGCGCGTGCGCGCGATCAGCGACAGCAAGCATCTGCTGCTGGCCGAGGGGGCGATTGCGCTCGGTGACTGGAAGGCAGCACTGGACGCGACCAGTGAAGCGGCCGATCTCGGTCGGCTTGCCGAACATGTCGACGCCGAGCACCTTCCGCACGCGGTGATCGTCGACTGCTCGGCCTCCTCGGCGGTCGCCGATCGCTACCCCGAGTGGTTGGCGCGCGGAATCCATGTCATCACTCCGAACAAGCAGGCCGGCGCCGGACCGATGTTGCGTTACCGCGCGATCCGCGCGGCAGCGACCGCGCACGATGCGCGTTTTCGCTATGAGGCCACTGTCGGCGCCGGCCTGCCGATCGTGACCACCCTGCGCGATCTGCTCGACACCGGCGACGAGGTGCTCGCGGTGGAGGGCATCCTCAGCGGCACGCTGGCGTGGCTGTTCAACCGCTTCGATGGCCGGCAGCCGTTCTCGGTTCTGGTCGAGCAAGCGCGCGCTGCCGGTTACACCGAGCCCGATCCGCGCGACGATCTTTCGGGCACCGACGTTGCGCGAAAGCTGGTGATCCTCGGCCGCGAGATGGGCCTGCCGCTGGAGCTTTCCGACGTCAAGGTCGAGAGTCTGGTGCCGGAGGAGCTGTCGCAGGACACGCGCGAGCAGTTCCTGCGCCACCTGTCGCTGATGGACCCACCGATGTTGCTGCGGCATGCGTCGGCCAAAGCACGCGGTCACGTCCTGCGCTATGTCGCGCGGCTGGATCACCTCGGGGCGGCCACGGTCGGACTGGTCGAGCTGCCCGCCGATCACGCCTTCGCGCACATCCGCCTGACCGACAACATCGTGCAGTTCACCACCCGCCGCTACCGCGAAAATCCGCTGGTCGTGCAGGGTCCGGGCGCCGGCCCCGAAGTCACCGCCGCCGGTGTCTTCGCCGATTTGCTGCGCGTCGCGCAATCCCTCGGCGCCCGCGTGTGAGCCACGGCGCGGGCCGCGAACCGCAGCGCCATAACTGCCTTCTTGTCCACGCGAGGGAAGGGCTGTGGATGGGGGGCGCAAGACTTGCCGCAAGAGCGAACCCCCATCCCCACCAGCAACGCGCCACGCCATCCCGTAACCGATGAAAACCACCGCTACCGCTTTCGCCCCCGCTTCCGTCGGCAACGTCGGCGTGGGCTTTGACATCCTCGGTCACGCGCTGACCGGTGCCGGTGATCGCGTCACCGCACATCGCATCGATGCACCCGAAGTACGTATCGACGCCATTCGGGGCAGTGTCGTGGACCTGCCGCGCGATGCGCAGCGCAACACCGCGGCGCGCGCGGTCGTTGCCATGCGCCTGGCCTGCGCCCTGCCGTTCGGCATCGCGCTCGAGATCGACAAGGGCATTGCGCTCGGCTCGGGCATGGGCGGCAGCGCGGCATCGGCCACCGCCGCGCTGGTGGCGGTCAATGCGCTGCTGGCAACACCACTGCCGCTCGAAGCGCTGTATCCGTTTGCAGTCGCCGGCGAGGAAGCCGCCAGCGGCGGCCAGCACGGCGACAATGTCGGCCCGCAGTTGCTCGGTGGTCTGGTGCTCGCCACCCGTTCGCAGCTGGTTCGTGTACCGGTGCCTGCGGGACTGATCTGCGTGCTGGTGCATCCGCATTTCGTGCTCGAAACCCGGCGCGCGCGCGAGGCGCTGCGCGGCGCCTTCGCGATCGCGGACTTCGTGCAGCAGAGCGCGAACCTCGCGCTGGTCCTGTCGGGCTGCTACCGCAACGAGGTGGCGCTGATCCGCGCAGGCTTGTCCGACGTACTGGTCGAGCCGCGCCGTGCGGCATTGATTCCCGGATTTGCCACAGTCAAGCAGGCAGCACTCGCGCATGGCGCACTCGGCGCGTCGATCTCCGGCGCCGGTCCCAGCGTATTCGCGTGGTTCACCGACGCCGACGCTGCGCAGTCGGCGGCGCATGACATGCAGCAGGCGTTCGCCGCCGCAGGCCTTGCCAGCGATGTGCTGATCGGCCCGGTCGATGCGCCGGGCGCGCGGGTGGAGTCGTGCCGATGAACTATCTGAGCACGCGCGGTGGCGTGGCGCAGACTTCTTTGTCCGACGCGATCCTCGCAGGACTGGCAGCCGATGGCGGTCTGTTCGTGCCCGCATCGCTGCCGCAGCTTGACGCCAGTGCATTCGCTGGCGCGCACTCGATGTCTGCCGTCGCACAGCGTCTGTTGGCGCCATTTTTCGACGGCGACCGACTGGCCACCGCGCTGCCTGATCTGTGCAGCCATGCCTACGCGTTCGACGCACCGCTGGTGCCCCTCAACGACGGATGCTCGTTCGTGCTGGAGCTGTTCCACGGACCGACTGCCGCGTTCAAGGACTTCGGTGCGCGATTCCTCGCCGCCGCCATGCGCGCCCTGCGCGATCGCGATGCGCCCGAGGTCACGGTACTGGTGGCCACCTCCGGCGACACCGGCAGCGCGGTTGGTGCGGCGTTCCATGGCCAGCGCGGCGTGCGGGTCGTGATCCTCTACCCCGATGGCCGCGTATCGCCGCGCCAGGCACACCAGCTCGGCTCGTTCGGCGACAACGTCGAGGCATTCCGGGTCGCAGGCTCCTTCGACGACTGCCAGCGCATGGTCAAGCAGGCTTTCGGCGACACCGCGCTGCGCACACAACATGCGCTTGCGTCAGCCAACAGCATCAGCCTCGGTCGCCTGCTGCCGCAGATGGGCTACTACGCGCACGCAGCGATCAGCCATGCCCGCGCGGGTCGCGCGCCGCTGAATCTGGTGGTGCCCACCGGCAATCTCGGCAACGCGTTCGCCGCAATTCTCGCCCGCCGCGTGGGCCTGCCGATCGGCGAGATCGTGCTGGCCAGCAACGCCAATCGGGTGCTGTTCGATTTTCTGTCCAGCGGCGAGTATCAGGCGCGCGACAGTGTAGGCACGCTGGCCAATGCGATGGATGTCGGCAACCCGTCCAACGCCGAGCGGTTGCGCTGGCTGTACCCGCAGTGCTCGGAGCTCAACAGTGCGGTGTCCGCGCACTGGGTCGATGACGACAGCATCCGCACCCGCATTCGCGGAGGCGAGTCGCGCTGGGGCCAGGTCTGGTGCCCGCACACCGCGTGCGCAGTTGAAGTGCTCGAGCGGATTCGCGCAGCCGGCGATCGGCGCGATTGGGCCGTGGTGGCCACCGCGCACCCGGCCAAGTTCGAAACCGTGGTCGAGCCGCTGGTCGGCCACGCGGTTGAGCCACCCGCAGCACTCGCAGCGATGCTCGAGCGACCGGCGCGCGCTCAAGCAATGGCGGCGGACTACGCGGCGCTACGTGCGCAACTGCTGCAAAACGTCGCGCCGGCCTGAGGATCGGCATCCGCGCGCAGTGCAACGGGTATGCCGGACGCGGCGGCTTACGAATAGTGCAACAGCTGGGTCTTGCCGCCGAAAACCCGCCACGAATACAGCGTGTAGCCCGCGATCACCGGCAGCACGACCAGCGCGCCGATCAGGATGATCATCAGCGCCCCCGGCGCGCTGGCCGCATCCCAGATCGTGACCCGCTCGACCACCAGATAGGGAAACAGGCTGTAGGCGAGGCCGTAGAAGGCAAGCATGAACACGCCCACGGTGCCGGCGAACGGCACCCACGCGCCATACTCGTTGCCATCGCGCAGCCGCGTCGGCAGGCGTTTCAAAGTGCGCGCGATGATGAAGAACATCAGCGCGGTCGCCAGCGGAATCGGCAGCAGCAGAATCAGTTGCGGCAGCGCGAACCACTTGTCGAAAATGCGCTGCGATACCAGCGGGCTGGCGATGGACACCGCGGCGATTCCCGCGCCGGTGAGCCACAGACTGCTGCGTGCCCAGCCGACTGCACGCAGCTGCAGCTCGCCGCTGGTCTTCATGATCAGCCAGGTTGCACCCAGCAGGACGTAGCCCGCCGCCAGTCCGAACCCGATCGTCGCGGCGAACAGCCATTCGGCGATGCCGTGGCGGTATCCGACGATGCTCAGGCCCAGCATCACGCCCTGCGAGAATGCCGCAAGGCTGGACCCTGCGAAGAAGGCGAGGTCCCAGCGCGCCTTGTGCGTCGCGTGCGGCTTGGCGCAAAACTAGAACGCCACGCCGCGCAGGCTCAGTCCCGCGAGCAGCAGCGCTTCCACCGCTTACTCCTTGGCCTGGCGGGGAGCGCCGCCCGGCGCCCGGACCTTGTCGCCGAACTCCAGCACTTTCTGTACGCGCGTGCCCATGCGCATGAGCTTCTTGAGGGTGTCGGCATCCAGCCGCTGTACGTCGTTGAACCAGCCGGTGACCAGTTCGATCAGATCGTGCATCTCGCGCATGCGGCGCTGCGCGTGCGCCTCCTCGGCGCTTGCGGGTGCTTCGAGCAGGGCATCGCGCAGCATGGTCAGGGTGGGATCGACCTCGCGCTTGCGGCGTTCCTCGGCCAGCGTGCGGAAGATCGCCCACACGTCCTCGGGTGCGCGGTAGTACTCGCGACGATCGCCGGGCTGATGCTCCAGGCGCACCAGCCGCCACGATTCGAGCTCCTTCAGGCCCATGCTGACGTTGGAGCGCGACACGCTGAGCGCGGCGGCGATTTCGTCGGCGTTCAGGGGGCGCGGACTCACGAACAGCAGGGCATAGATCTGGCCTACCGTGCGGTTGATGCCCCAGCGGCTGCCCATTGCGCCAAAATGCGACACCAAGCGCTGCGCGAGTGGCGAAACGTCCATTCAATATCCTGAAGGTTCAGAAAGTTCTGAAATTCTAACCTCAAGCTGTCGCGCC
>JBBSDI010000230.1:0-6247 GCA_038249585.1 Lysobacterales bacterium
AGCACATCGGCGACTGCGCGACCGAAACGCGCAAGCGCGCCGGCCGGCGCACGGGGGGAGAACTGGTACTGGGCATTGCTGGTCACGGCGATTCCTCGGGCAGGCAGTGGCATGGGATGTTGGTCAGCGACTGCTGCGGATCGATCCGCCGCCGGAAGCTGCCATGGCCATCACTTACGGTGAATCGCCGCTTCGATGACAAGCCGCGGCGCGGGGGCGCGGGAGCAGACTGGCTCCGGATGCGGGAGCCGCGGCTCAGCGGCCACACTGTGCACTGTGGGTGTCCTGGATTCCTGTGGGTGTCCTGGATTCCTTCCTGGATTCCTGCATCCTGGATTCCTACAGGCGCCTCGGTGTTGCCGTACCATCGGCAAAGGCCCATCGACCATCGGCCGCACGGACGCCGAACACCTCGTCAGGCCTCACCCCAGCTTCATAGGTGTCTGCATGACCCGTCAGAATCAGCGCCTACTGATGCTCTACATCGGGCTTGCCGCGTAAGCCGGGCTGAGCATGTACTACTTGTACCGCGGGATCAGCTACCGTTTCCTGCAAGAAGACAGGCTCGGGCCGAGCTTGTTCGATAAACAATTCTGGTACGTAGGGCACGTTCTCTTGGCGCTTCCCGTAGTCTTTGGCGCGCCTCTCCAATTCTTGCCCAAACTCAGGCAATCGATGCCCAACGTCCACCGATGGATTGGACGCGCTTACGTTCTGGGAGCTAGCGGGGCGGCGCTTTTCGCCATCTATCTGGGCGCCACTACTGAATATGAAGGGTCGCGCCTGTCCCTGGTCATTACCGGGATCCTATGGTTGTTCTTTACCTTGGCGGCGTGGCGCGCTGCCGTCTCAAGAAACTTTGCGGCCCACCGGGCATTCATGATCCGCAGCTACACGTTGGCGCTGGTACTGGTCTGGCTTCGCATCATGTACGACTTTCAAGACTATTTGTTCTTCTACGTGGCAGATGAGGAGCTCAGGGACGCAACGCGTGAGTGGGCGTCGTGGGTGGTGCCACTGCTGATTGTTGAGCTCTGGATTTCCTGGCTTCCGCAGCTGAGTCCGACCAATTCATTCAAGCCAAAGCCGCTTCGCGGCTCGCTTTGATTCAGGCGAGACGCATCGCGAACATCCCGCTCAGCAACAGTCAGCACCCTGCACGAAAACACGAGGCCTCGCATGCAGCTGACGGCCGTACTGACGCCCGCAGCATAGGCAGGCTATGTAGCCCGGAATCCGGAGACCGGCACAGGGTGAACAGGACAGGCGCCATTCGGGGAGCCGGTTGATGGCGGCGAACGATCATTGATGCTTGTCCTCGTCTCGCTCGTCTCGTGTCGATGACAAGCAGCGGCGCGTGCAGTCGACGCCGACAGGCTCACAGTAGGGAGCGGCGGTTCATCCGCCACGCGGTGAACTATCCTGGATTCGTGCCGGACTCCTGCGGTACACAGTCGCGATGGTGATCACTACCGGCACCTGCCCACATCGCGTTGGCAAGCGACAATCAGGGTTCGAAGCCATTGCGGAAAATCAGGTCCTCCACGGCGGCGATCGGGACGCAGTTCGAAAATTCCGACACGATCAGGGCCGGCATGCCGGGGGCGGTCGCGAAGCGGCGGGTCAGTGCAGTGAGGCTCATGCCAGCACCGAGTCCGGAAGTTTGGCGAGAGAACGTCGCATCGCCCAGCGCATCGGTCGTCAGATTGAGGACGATCGGCGCGGGACTAAGCTGGAAGAACGACTGCCCGCCGCCAAAGCCGCCCGCATCGCAGCTGCTGTTCAGGTAGAAGTGGACCTCGTAGCTGCTGTTCGGTGCCGCGGTCAATGCTCCCGTGATGGTGGTGACCAAGGTCGAAGGATTGAAGGTTGCCGCCTGCAAGACGGGCTTGTTGAGCAGCTCGTTGGGCCCGCCGTCGCCGTCGCCGCTGTCGTTCGGCGTTACCCCCAGAGGTGCCAGATCGATCGCCGGCCCGCCATTGGCAGCAATCGACCCATTCACCACATCGACCTGCGCCAAGTTTTCAACAAACAGCCCGGCGCCGAGGTTGTTCGTGATGCTCGCGGTGCCGAAGGCAGCGAAGCGGTAGCGCCTGCCGAGGAATACGCCGATCGAGTTTCCCGCGACGCGCACGCCATGCCCGCCGTTGCCGAACGCCAAGCCACCGAGTCCGATGCCAATGCCGTTTGCCACCAGGGAGGAGCCGGTTGGCGCGCTGTCGAATACAGCGACGCCGTCGCCGAGGTTGGCGGAGATGAGGTTGTCGTGGATCGCGATGTTGGTGCTGTTGAGATCAACGGTGATGCCTCTGCCGGCGTTGGGCAAGGCAGTCGTCCCGCTGGCAGACAGACCGATGATGTTGTTGCGTACGCGATGGCTTTCGGAGCGCGCGTCGGAACGTGGCGAACCGATGTAGATGCCATCGCCGCCGCTGGCCGCGATCAGGTTGCGGGTCTGATCGAGCGGGTCGCTTGGACCGCCATCTGCGGCGATCTGGTCGCCCACGATATTGCCCACGCTGCCGCGGCCAAACACCAGATTGGACCGGCCGAGAGCAACGCCGTTACCAAGCCCGACGGTACCGGACACATCGGTACCGAAGAAGTTTCCCTGGATGCGCACGCTGCCAACCGGACACGCTCCGTTCAGCGGACACGCCTCCTCTCCCATCGAAAGTGCCGCGCCAGCGAAGCGGTTGATCACCAAGCCGCGGATCACGCTGCCAGTGCCGGAACACAACGGCGACGTTGGAAGGGATGCGCCGATCACGATGGCGTCGGTCGCACCGGCCAGACTGCCGTCCAATTCGATGGTGATGACCGCATTGGTGCCCTGATTGAGGGTGTTGAGGCTGGATCCCGGTTGTGTATATCCGTCCAGCGCGATCGGAATATTGAACCTCGGTAGCGGCGCGAGCGGCTGAATGCGATGTGGGCCGTTTCCTGGAATGGCGAACACGATCGAATGCGGGGCGCAGGCGGTGCCTCCCGTGACCTGCAGCGCGTTGGCATCGCTGATCGCCTGGCGCAGGCTCCCAAGCCCTGAGTCGGCGGTGTTGCTGACGGTAAAGCTATCCGCGCGGGCATCCGTGGCCAGTGCAAAGGCGAGCAGCGTGGCGGCGCACAGGAGTGCAGGGACCGCGCGTGGGGACAAGGGCTGCGACCAACAGATATGGGTGTGCGATAGTGAGGCGTGCGTGCGAACTGAAGTTCCCATAGCCATGCTTCCAGTTGGTCGTATTGAAGTTTCCATCGCGCTATCGCTGCTTGCTGTAGCAGCTTGGGAATAGATGGATTGCAAGCGCTGTACGAGAAGATCGCCATCGCGTTCACACGCCGCCGTTGCGGCTCGCGCGGACGATGCTAGCAGCAGCAGGCGAATCGATGCTGTACGCGAAAGCGCCGTGCTAGGCGCATCCGAAATGCGCGCCGGCCTCTTCGACACGCAGCGGCGGGCCGAAGGCCCGCCCTACGCGGGCTTGCGCTTGAGCCGAATCAGGCTGGAGATATCGTCATCGCCATGACCCTGCGCCATCAGCGTGGCGTAGTCGGCGATCGATTGATCGATGATCGTGCGGTTGGTGCCGGCGGCGGTCGCCAGCTGCTGCACGATCTTGAGGTCCTTGTGCAGCAGGGCGAGCTTGAAGCCGACGCTGAACTGGTTGCGCAAGGCAGTGGCGCCGCGTTTTTCGAGAAACCACGAGTTGGCGGCACCCGCTTGCAGGGTCGGCAGCAGGCGTTCGGGATCGAGGCCGAGTGCTTCGGCGAGTGCGAGTCCCTCGGTGACGGCGTGCGCGATGCCGGCCACCAGCACCTGGTTGACAGCCTTGGTGTTCTGGCCGGCGCCCACGTCGCCCATGTGGGTGACGCGCGCGGCGAAACATTCGAGCACCGGCTGCACGCGCGCCAGCGTGTCGGCGTCGCCGCCGGCCATCACCGACAGCTTGCCGTTCCTGGCACCTTCCACACCGCCGGATACCGGCGCGTCGATCAGATCGCCGCCGGCCGCGCGCAGGATCGCGGCTGCCTGCCGTGCGCTGGTCGAGGCGATGGTCGAGGTGTCGACCACCACCAGTCCCGCATGCGCGGCTTGCGCGTAGGCCTCGCACAGGCCGATCACGTCGCTGTCGGCGGTCACGCAGGTGACGATCACATCGCAGCGGCGGGCAAGTTCGAGTGGATCGGATATCGCGTCGACGCCGAGCTCGCTCGCCAGCGCCTCGGCTTTTGCATGCGTGCGATTGGCCACCGCCACCAACAAGCCGCGCGCGGCGATATGCCGCGCCATATGCGCTCCCATCGCGCCCAAACCGGTGAAGCCGACCTTCAGCGTCATGCGTGCGGCGTCTCTTCCAGATAGGTGTAGGCGGTGAGTCCGGCTTCGAGGGCTGCGTGCACGCGTTCGGCGTCCTCGCGCGGCAGGCGTGCGGCGGCGATCTTCTGGGTGAAGCGCAGGCGCAGGCCGTTGGTGTCGTACCCGACCATGCCCAGCACGCGGTCGTTGGTGTCGCCGCGCAAAGGATGCTCGAGCTGCATGCCGGCCGTGGACAGGCGCACATCGACCGAGTCGGTGTCGCCGAACAGGTTGTGGATGTCGCCCAGCGTCTCCTGATAGGCGCCGACCATGAACAGACCCAGCTTGTAGGTCTCGCCCGCGCGCAGCGCATGCAGCGGCAGGCTGGCATCGACGCCCTCGGAATCGACATAGTGGTCGATGCGACCGTCGGAATCGCAGGTCAGATCGGCCAGCACGCCGCTGCGCGTGGGCTGCTCGTCGAGGCGCTCGATCGGCACGATCGGAAACACCTGGTCGAGTGCCCACACATCGGGCACCGACTGGAACACCGAGAAGTTGACGAAGTACTTGTCGACCAGCTTCTCGTTGAGCTCGTCGAGCGCCTGCCGGTGCGAACGCTCGCCGGAATTGAGGCGCCCGCGCACCGCATGCGCGATGGTGTAGGCCAGATCGTCGAGCGAGGCGCGCTGGTGCAGGTCGAGCGAACCGAGCGCGTACATGGCCTGGCCTTCGGCCAGATGATGCTGCGCCTCGTGGTAGAGCTCCAGCGGCGGTCGCGCATCGATCTCGTCGATGATCTCGCGCAGGTGGCGGATGGGTGCTGCCTCGCCGGCGAGCACCGGCGGCACCCGGCCTTCCGGCGCGGGCTCGACTTCGCTGACGTTGGCGACCAGCACCGCGTGATGCGCGGTCATCGCACGGCCCGCTTCGGTGAGCACGCGCGGCGGTGTGAGGCCCGCTTCCACGCAAGCCTCGGCCAGCGGCGCGACGATGGTCGCGGCATACTGATCCAGGCCGTAGTTCATCGAACACTCGCTGCGCGAGCGCGTGCCCTCATAGTCGACCGCGAGCCCGCCGCCGACATCCATGTAGCGCACCGCCACGCCCATTTTCGACAGCTCCACGAAGTAGCGCGTGGCCTCGCGCATGCCGCCGGCGATGTCGCGCACGTTGGAGATCTGCGAGCCCATGTGGAAGTGCAGCAGCTGCAGGCAGTGCAGCTTGCCGGCCGCGCGCAGCTCTTCGACCAGGTTCAACACCTGCCGCGGCGAGAGTCCGAACTTGGCCTTGTCGCCGCCGGTGTTCTGCCACTTGCCGGCACCCAGCGAGGCCAGCCGCATGCGCACGCCGAAGCCGGGCTCCACCCCCAGCCGCGCGGCCTCTTCGAGCGCCATGCGCAGCTCGGAGGGCTTTTCGATGACCAGAAACGTCTCCAGGCCGAGCTTGCGGCCGATCAGGGCGAGGCGGATGAACTCGCGGTCCTTGTAGCCGTTGCAGATGATCACGCCGCCGGGACGCGACAGCGCGAGCACGGCCATCAGTTCCGGCTTGGAGCCGGCCTCCAGACCGAAGCCATGCTCGCCGCGCGCGACCAGCTCGCCGGCCACCGAGGACTGCTGGTTGACCTTGATCGGAAAGATCGAGGTGTAGCCGCCGCTGTAGTCGTAGTCGGTCATCGCGCGCGCGAAGGCCGCCTGCAGGCGAGCGAGCTTGTCGCCGAGCACGTCGACGAAACGCACCAGCAGCGGCAGCTTGAGTCCCTGCGCCTGCGCATCGCGCACCACATCGCCCAGCGCCACCTGCGGCCCACCGCTGCCGCGCGGCTGCGCCACCAGGCGCCCGCCGGCGTCGATGTCGAAATACCCCTCGCTCCAGTGCGCGATGGAATAGGTCTGCCGCGCACGCTCGATCGACCACTCGGACATCGGATGCAACCCCCAGCCGGACCGC
>JBBSDI010000231.1:0-6238 GCA_038249585.1 Lysobacterales bacterium
CGACAGCTCGAGTCCGATCCGGAACAGCAGGAAAATGATCCCGAGTTCCGCCAGCGCGTTGACGCCTTCGATGCGGGGAATCGTCAGGTTGCCGATCCACGGAGCATCAGCCGCCAAACGGCCGAGACCAAACGGGCCCAACACTGCACCAGCGGCCAGAAAACCAAGCACCTGGTTGATGCGCAGGCGCTGCAGCAGCGGAATCAGGACGCCGGCAAGCACCAGGAACAGCAACACTTCACGCAGGTGCGGCAAGCTGCTGTGCGCCTCCATCGTTCGCTCCGCGGGATCCCCTGGGCATGGTGCCCGCAGTGGCCGCAAAATGCGACGGGCCCGCTCGCGCAGGCCCGTCGGTTTTTGCAATGGCGTCCCCACGGGGATTCGAACCCCGGTCGCCTCCGTGAAAGGGAGGTGTCCTAGGCCTCTAGACGATGGGGACAGTGACGCGTCTTGCGGGGTGTTGGTGGAGCCAGCCGGGATCGAACCGGCGACCTCTACAATGCCATTGTAGCGCTCTCCCAGCTGAGCTATGGCCCCACGAAGAGGGAGCGGATGCTACGGGCGGCGGCGGAGTCCGTCAACCACTTTCGTGTCGTTCGGTGCTGCACCGGCGGGCGCCGGCACCTCGCGCAGAGTGAATCTCGAGTGTCCGCGACTCTCCAGATACTCCATCCACTTGCCTAGGAATGCGTTCATGCGCAGCCGATGGTCGAACACCGTACGCGGTTGCGGGTAGCGCCCCAGCACATCCTGCAGCCGCGATCCAACGTAACAGGCCGTCACTTCCGCAACTTGTGCGTCGCGATACATGCGCACATAGGCCGAAGGATCCGGAGCGCCCGTGTGTACGTCCTCGAACAGGTAGCTCAGACGCATCTCGAGCGTGTACGGGTGGCGTTCGATCATCTCCAACGACAGGTCGAGGCCATCGCCAACACTCGACAGATAGCGCCCAACCGCGAGCGTGTCCGGCCCGAGGCAGCGCACGAGGCGCCAGTAGTTCTCGCCGTACATGCCCATCAGGTAGGCAAAGCGGGCACTGATCTGGGCACTGGTTGGACGACGGAGTTCGAGCATGGAAGGACTATATCAGCGCGTTCGAACTCCGCCAGACTGTCCGGCGGACGCAGGAACGAATAAGCTCAGGATCTTGCAAGTCCCATGCTGGCGCCGCCGGCACCCTGCCGTCGCGCCAACCAGTTGTTCGAGCGACGCGCCGATCAACCGGCCGATCAACTGGCCGATCAACCGGCCGATCAATACGCCTGCTTCTCCAAGCCCACTGCGGCCATGATCTTGCTGGCGATTTCCTCGATCGAGGTGTTGGTGGTCGACAGCGCGTGCAGCTTCTCGTTGCGGAACAACTGTTCGGCGCGCGCGACCTCGGTACGGCACTGTTCGATGGTGGCATAGCGGCTGTTCGGACGTCGCTGTTGACGCACCTGTTGCAGGCGCACCGGGTCGATGGTCAGGCCGAACAGCTTGCGCCGGTGCGCGCGCAGACGCGGCGGCAGTTCGTCGCCCTCCATATCCTCTTCCGTCAGCGGATAGTTGCCAGCGCGCACCCCGTAGTGCAGTGCCAGGTACAGGCAGGTCGGCGTCTTTCCCGAGCGCGACACCCCGACCAGGATCACTTCCGCGTCGTTGTAGTTCACATCCATGCCATCGTCATGGGTCAACGCGAAGTTGGTCGCGTTGATGCGCTGCTCGTACTGCGCGAAGTTGACCATGCCGTGGGCCTGACCAACCCGCGAGGAGCGCTTGCGATCGAGCTCGCGTTCCAGCGGCACGATGAACGGCGCGAACACGTCGAGCATCAACGCCCCGCTCTGCGCGAGCACCTCGCACAGCCTGGGGTCGATCACGGTGTTGATCACGATCGGCCGCGAACCGTAGTGCAACTGCGCATTGCGCACCCGCGCTACTGCCGCATGGGCTTTCTCTTCGTCGTCGACGAATGGAATCCGGACCGCCTCGAAATCGACCCCCTCGAACTGGGTCAGCACGCTGTGCCCGATGGTCTCGGCGGTGATGCCGGTGCCATCGGAGATGTAGAAGATCGGGCGCCGCAGGCGCTGCTCGCTGTCCATTCCAAGAGTGTACGCGAAGCGTGCAACAACCAGCCCGTGAGGTTGTCTCCTCCACCCAAACCGAGGATCATCGCGGGCTGACTCGGCCCACCCTGCCCGCCTGGAACCTTCGATGTCCGACCTAGTGCTGTGGCTCGACGAGCTGCGTCTTTCCGACTTGGCCCAGGTCGGCGGCAAGAACGCCTCGCTGGGCGAGATGATCGGCAATCTGTCGCGCGCTGGCGTGTCGGTTCCCGGCGGCTATGCCACCACGGCTTACGCGTTCAATCAGTTCATTGCGCAATCGGGCGTGGGCAAGCGCATCGAGCAGCGGCTCGCGACGCTCGACATCGAAGACGTCGACGCGCTGGCGCTGGCCGGCGCGGAAATCCGCGGGTGGATCATCCAGACCCCGCTGCAGCCGGCACTGGAGCAGGCGATCCGCGATGGCTACCGCAAGCTGTGCGATGACGCAGGCACGCAGGTCAGCGTGGCGGTGCGCTCCTCGGCAACCGCGGAGGATCTGCCGGACGCGTCCTTCGCCGGCCAGCAGGAGACTTACCTCAACGTGGTCGGCGCCGAACAGGTGCTGCTCAGGATCAAGGAAGTATTCGCCTCGCTGTACAACGATCGCGCGATTGCCTACCGGGTCCACCATGGTTTTGCGCATGCCGATGTGTCGTTGTCGGCCGGCGTGCAGCTGATGGTGCGCTCGGATCGCGGCGCGGCCGGTGTGCTGTTTACGCTCGATACCGAGTCTGGCTTCCGCGACGTGGTGTTCATCACCGCCAGTTGGGGCCTTGGCGAAAACGTGGTGCAGGGTGCGGTGAATCCCGACGAGTTCTATGTCTACAAGCCGACCCTGCGCCAGGACCGGCCGGCGATCCTGCGCCGCCAGTTGGGTTCGAAGGCGATCCGCATGGTGTTCTCCAATGTCGCAGGCGAGCGCGTGCGCAATGAGGACGTGCCTGCGGTCGATCGCCGTCGCTTCTGCATCAGCGATGACGACGTGCATGAGTTGGCACGCCAGGCGCTGGTGATCGAGCAGCACTACGGTCGCCCGATGGATGTCGAGTGGGGCAAGGATGGTCTGACCGGGCGCATCTACATCCTGCAGGCGCGGCCGGAAACCGTGCGCTCGCGCGGCACGAGTCAGCAGATCGAACGATTCGTGCTGGGCGCGCGCGGCGAGGTGCTCATCGAGGGCCGTTCGATCGGACACAAGATCGGTGCGGGCAAGGCGCGGGTGCTGCGGTCGGTGACCGAAATGAACCGGGTGCAGCCCGGCGACGTGCTGATCGCCGACATGACCGATCCCGACTGGGAGCCGATCATGAAACGTGCTGCGGCAATCGTGACCAATCGCGGCGGGCGCACCTGCCACGCAGCGATCATCGCCCGTGAACTGGGCATCCCGGCCATCGTCGGTTGCGGCGATGCCACCCAACGCGTTGCAGACGGCGACGAAGTCACGGTGTCATGCAGCGAGGGCGATACCGGATTCGTCTATGAAGGCATCCTGCCCTTCGAGCGCATCACCACCGATCTGGGTGCGATGCCGCCGGCGCCGCTGAAGATCATGATGAACGTGGGCAATCCCGAGCGCGCGCTCGACTTCGCGATGCTGCCGAATGCGGGCGTAGGCCTGGCGCGGCTGGAGATGATCATCAACAGCCATATCGGCGTGCATCCGAAGGCCCTGCTCGAATACGACACGCAAGACGCCGACGTCAAGCGCAAGATCGACGAGCGCATGGCCGGATATGCCGATCCGATTTCGTTCTACGTCGATCGGCTGGCCGAAGGTATCGCGACCATTACGGCAGCGTTTGCGCCGAACCCCGTGATCGTGCGCCTGTCCGACTTCAAGTCCAACGAGTATGCCAACCTGATCGGCGGCAAACGCTATGAGCCGCACGAAGAGAATCCGATGATCGGTTACCGCGGCGCCAGCCGCTATGTCGATCCGGCGTTTGCCGACGCCTTCGCCCTGGAGTGCCGGGCGATGAAGAAGGTGCGCGACACGATGGGTTTGACCAACGCGTGGGTGATGATTCCGTTCGTGCGCACCGTCGACGAAGGTCGCAAGGTAGTCGAAGTGCTCGCGCGGAATGGACTCAAGCAGGGCGAAAACGACCTCAAGCTCATCATGATGTGCGAGGTGCCATCGAACGCGCTGCTCGCGGATCAGTTCCTCGACATCTTCGACGGCTTTTCGATCGGCTCGAACGACCTGACCCAGCTGACGCTGGGACTCGACCGCGACTCCGCGATCGTTGCCCACCTGTTCGACGAGCGCAATGAAGCGGTCAAGATCCTGCTTTCGATGGCGATCCAGACCGCCCGCCGCAAGGGCAAGTACATCGGCATCTGCGGGCAAGGCCCCTCCGATCATCCGGACCTTGCTGAGTGGCTGATGGACCAGGGCATCGATTCGGTATCGCTCAATCCGGACACCGTGGTGGACACGTGGATCCGCCTCGCGCGCCATCGACGGCAGTAGCAGCCATGCGCGGGACACCTGAGCCCATGCGTTGCTCGCAGAACCGTCGGCCAGCGCCAACTCGCTGATCAGCTCGCGGCGGAGGACAAGCGCGAATCAGCCGGTGTCGCCCTGCCCGCCCAAGCGCCCCATGAACTGCCGGTAGTAGCGCAGCTCATCGATCGAATCGCGGATGTCGCTCAGCGCGGTGTGCTTGGATTCCTTGGTGAAACCGGCGCTAAGATCCGGCGCCCAGCGTCGACACAGCTCCTTGATCGTGCTGACGTCGAGATTACGATAGTGGAAGTAGCGCTCGAGCTGCGGCATCAGGCGCACCAGGAAACGCCGGTCCTGGCAGATCGAATTGCCGCAGATCGGCGACTTGCCCGCCGCAACATGCGCGCCGAGAAAATCCAGCGTGGCCTGCTCCGCCCGCGCCAGGTTCACGTGCGAATCCAGAACCCGTTGCCAGAGTCCCGACTTCGTATGCTGGGTACGGTTCCAGTCGTCCATCGCCTGCAGTCGCGCCAGCGGGTGCGCGATCGCAAACTCCGGCCCTTCGGCAATCACGTTGAGCGCCGAGTCGGTCACGACAGTGCCGATCTCGATGATCGAGTCGGTCAGCGGATCGAGCCCGGTCATTTCGAGGTCGATCCAGATCAAGTGGTCGTTGTTGCTCATGCCGATCGCGCTTCAAGAAACGTCTGCGCCCATTGTGCCGCATGCCGCGACCTGGCGCCGCGACTCATGAAGGGTTCGTCAGCTTGCCGCGTTTGGCGCGGAAACAGTCGCGCAGCAGGTCTCCGGCCTCGGCGGCGAGCACGCCACCAAGCACCCTCACCCGGTGGTTGTGGCGATCCGATCCCGACAGGTCGAACATGCTGCCAGCAGCCCCGGCCATCGGAGCGGCTGCAGCAAACACCCCGCGCGCGATGCGCGCGTGCGCCGGCGTCAATCTTTCACCGCTCGTCGCACTACGCCGCCGATCGTCAGGCCTTGTACCAGGATTGAGAACACCACGACGCAATAGGTCAGGGCGATCAGCGTCTCTCGGTGCGGGCCAGCAGGGAGCGACAAGGCCAGCGCAACTGAAATTCCGCCGCGCAGCCCGCCCCAGGTCAACACCCTTCCCGAACCGGCGGGGAGCCGCAGGCGCAGGTGCCACAGTTCGACCGGCAGACCCACCGTCAGCCCGCGCGCAAGCAGCGTCACCACGATCGCCAGCACGGCGGCCGCCGCGATGCCGCTCGGGAAGGCGATCACGATGACCTCCAGCCCGATAAGTACGAACAGCACCGCGTTCAATATCTCGTCGAGCAATTCCCAGAACAGGTCCAGGTGGTGACGCGTGGTGTCAGACATCGCCAGCGCCCGGCCGTGATGGCCGATCATCAGGCCGGCCACCACCATCGCCAACGGACCGGACACGTGCAGCCATGAGGCCAGTGCATAGCCGCCCATGACCGTGGCCAACGTGATCATGACCTCGACCTGGTAGTGGTCGATGCTGTGGAGCAGGCGGAAGGTGACGAAGCCCAGCACAGCCCCGAACAGCAGCCCTCCGCCGGCCTCGCGAAGCAGCAGTTCGCCGCCTTGTTGGAGCGTTGGCGCGTCGCCGCTGGCGAGCATGCCGAGCAGGAGAGAGAAGATCACGACGCCGATGCCGTCATTGAACAGCGACTCGCCG